>JAEZHR010000146.1 GCA_023416415.1 Pseudomonadota bacterium | reverse complement strand
GCCGACGCCGGGTCGGCACTGTAGCTGCCGGGGGTGCGGTTGGCCTGGTAGGCCATTTCCCAGTCCGGGCGCAACGCGCGCGCCAGCGATTTGCGCAGGAAGCGGCGCGCAGCGTGGACCGCCTGCGGATCGATCTGCTCCATCTCTTCGGCCACCACGGCTTCGGACGGCAGCGTGAGCGCAAGTTCGACGAAGGCCGGATCGAGCGTCGTGTCGGACAGCGTGGCACGGAAGGCTTGGGTCAGCACGCTTTCCTCGAACTCCAGATCGTCCGCCGTGCGACCGGATCTGAACAAGTCGACCAGCGTGAGCAGGCGGCGCATCGCGAGACGCTGACCGGCTTCCCAGCGGTTGAAGGCGTCGCTGTCGTTGGCCATCAGGAAGGCCAGTTCCTCGTCCGTGTATTCGATTTCCAGACAGACAGGCGCGGAGAAATTGCGCAGCACCGAGGGCACCGGGCGCTCAGGAATGTCGACGAAATGAAAGGTCTGGCTCGGTTGCGTCAGCTCCAGCACCATCGTGGTGAGCGCTTCGTCGCCGCCGCCTTCGACGCCCTCCAGTCGCAGCGGCATGTCGCGTCCGCCCGAATCGAGCAGGCCGACCGCGACCGGAATGTGCAAGGGCTTCTTCTCCTTCTGGCCGGGCGTGGGCGAGCATGACTGGGTGAGCGTGATCATGTAGCTGCGCGCAACTTCGTCGTAGCGCGTCTCGACCTTCACGCGCGGCGTGCCGGCCTGGCTGTACCAGAGCTCGAACTGCGACAGGTCACGCCCGTTGGCGTCCGCCATCGCGGCGCGGAAGTCGTCGCAGGTGACAGCCTGGCCGTCATGGCGCTCGAAGTACAGGTCCATGCCCTTGCGGAAGCCTTCGCGCCCGAGCAGGGTCTGGTACATGCGCACGACCTCTGCGCCCTTTTCGTAGATTGTGACGGTGTAGAAGTTGTTGATCTCGACGTAGGAATCGGGCCGCACCGGGTGCGCCATCGGGCCGCCGTCCTCCGGAAACTGCGCCTGGCGCAGCACGCGCACGTCCTCGATACGCTTGACCGCGCGCCCGCTCGGAGTTCCGATCATGTCGGCCGAGAATTCCTGGTCCCGGAATACCGTCAGGCCTTCCTTGAGCGAGAGCTGGAACCAGTCGCGGCAGGTCACGCGGTTGCCGGTCCAGTTGTGGAAATACTCATGGCCGACCACCGATTCGATGCCGGCATAGTCGGCGTCGGTGGCGATGCGCGAGTTGGCCAGCACGTACTTGGTGTTGAAGATGTTCAGGCCCTTGTTCTCCATCGCGCCCATGTTGAAGTCGCCGACGGCGACGATCATGAAGCGGTCGAGATCGAGCTCCAGTCCGAAACGTTCCTCGTCCCAGGCAATGCTCTTCTTCAGTGAATCCATCGCATGCTGCGTCTTGTCGAGATTGCCCTCTTCCACCCACACCTGCAGCAGCACTTCGCGCCCGGACTTGAGCCTGTATGTCTCTTCCTGGCAGACCAGCTTGCCGGCCACCAGCGCGAACAGGTAGGACGGTTTCCTGAACGGATCCTCCCACAGCGCGTAATGGCGGCCGTCGCCGAGGTCGCCTTGTTCGATCAGGTTGCCGTTGGAGAGCAGTACCGGGTATTTGTCCTTGTCGGCGCGCAGCATCACCTTGTACTTCGCCATCACGTCGGGGCGATCCGGAAAGTAGGTGATCTTTCGGAAACCTTCGGCTTCGCACTGCGTGAAAAAATTGCCATTGGAGACATAGAGTCCCATCAGCGAGGTGTTTTTCCCGGGATGGGTAAGCGTTTCGATTTCGAGCTCGACTTCGTCCGGCGCGTTCGCGATTTCCAGGCGGCCATCGGTGAGCGTGTAGCCGCGCCGGGTCAGCGTCTTTCCGTTCATGCGCAGCGCCACCAGTTCCAACGCCTCGCCATGCAGCACGAGACTTTTGCTGCGCGACGCCGGGTTGCGCATCATGCGGATGCGCGTGGCGATGCGTGTTGCTTCGGGATCAAGGTCGAAGCCCATCTCGACGGTGTCGACCAGGTAGCTGGGCGGGATATAGTCCTTGCGATGGATGGTCTGAGGCGTGTCGGTGCGCATGGAGTTTTGCTTGAGTATCGATTGTTGCTCGCACGAGCAAACCGGCATTTTACCAATCCGGGCAGAGTCGGCCGCACGCGAGCGCCGCGTGTTTGGCTTTGAGCAAGTGGGGAGCGGCGATGCACAATGACAATGGTCAGCGTGCCGTCTTGCCCGCGCGGAAGCGGAATGATTTTGCGGCCCCATGCTCTAATTCTCCGCATGCCATGCCGCACCAGCTGCCCGCCCCAATACCGGAGATGCCAGCAATGAAGATCCCGCTCCATACCGCGCTCTTGCTTGCCACGGCCCTGCTTGCCGGATGCGGCAGCATGGTGCGCAGCAATGTCACGACCTTCAACGAGTGGCCGGCGCAGCTACCGGCAAATACCTATGTGTTCGAGCGCACCGAACAGAAGGATGCGAGTCTCGAATACCGAAGCTACGAGAATCTGGTGCGCGCGCAGCTCAATCGGATCGGCCTGCAGGAGGCAGGACCAAACACGCCCCCCTACCTGAAGGTCAATTTCAACTACGGCGCTCGCGTGCGCGACGTGCGCGAGGTCTATCCCGTGAACGTCAGTCCGATGTGGTATGGACCGGGCTGGGGCATGAATCCGTTTTACTCCCCGTTCTACGATCCGTTCTACGACCCCTTCTGGTACGGCCCGGGATACGTGCAGATGCGCGAGGACAGCTATCAGGTTTACGCGCTGGATCTTTCCGTGGCGATCCTGCGCGCCGCGAACGACAACGCACTGTTCCAGGCCCGAGTGACGAGCGAGGGCAAACTCCCCCCGTCCACGGCCATGCCTTATCTGATCTACAGCGCTTTCAAGGATTTCCCCGGTCCGAACGGGGTGACGCGAGAAGTCGACCTGAAGGTCAAGTAGAAGCTCAAGCGGAAGCAGCGGCCGCCACGCTGGCGGCCAGCGCCCCCTGCAAGACTTCACCGGTGGTGGTGATCCGTGCACGGCCTGCGCGCAGGCCCTGGGCAAGACGCGCCTCGCTGATCGCAAAGCCCAGCTGTCGCGCTGGCGCGATGAAAACGAAGCGGCCGCGCGTTCCGCTGACCCATGCGATCCGGCATTGCACGGTAGTGCCGTCGTTGCGCGTGAACTCGACCCAGTCACCCGGCGCGAGCGCATCCATACGGTGCATGTAGGGCAGCAACGCCTCTTCTTCCTGTTCATTTTCCAGCGCACACAGGTCCATCTCGCTGGCGCGCTGAAGCGCATCGACCCGATCCTGCAGGCGCAAACGCGGGTCGGTTTGCGTGGGTGGATGCAGCAGTGCTTCGTGGCAGCGCGCCAGGCGCTCCTCGAAATCATGACGCGACGGCCCCTGCCACTTGATCACGTTGAGCCAGGCATTGAGCACGCTCTGCAGCGCCGGCAGGCGCGCTGCCAGTTGCACTCGCTCCTCGGCCGTGGCCTTGGGCTGCACGCTCCATATCAGATCGTCCATGGTCTGCACGAGATTGGGCAGCAGGGCCGGCTTGCTGGCGTGCACGGTCTGCGCGAAGGCGAGCACGCGCACCCATTGATCCAGCAGGAAGGTTTCGACAAAGTGCGGCACCGCTTCGGCCGCCAACCGCGACACCACCTCGCTGCGCGCCAGCTGTTCGGCCCGCGCCTCGCGCTCCTGGCGCATGGCTTCGGCGATGCATTCCTCGCGTCGCTCGTCGACCGCCTGCAGCAATGCCGCAAGATGCGCATCGATTTCCTCGCAGGCGGATTCCAGCGCTGCCACGCCGGATTGGCGGGCCAGTTGCGCCGCGCAACGGTCCACCAGGGCCTGCAGCGTCGCGGCGGGCCGGGTGCGCTCGCCTCCTGCCAGGCTGGCCTGGATCAGCAGTTGCACAAGACGCCGGCCGGGATGACGCGCATTGACCAGAAAACGCGGGTCTGTCTCCGCCAGCGCGCGCAGTGCCGGTTGCAGGCGCTGCAGGAGCTGCAGCGTGGCGGCGGGCAGCGCGCAGGTGCTTGCCAGATGTTCCAGCGCGGCGTCCAGCGCCGGGCCGCGCCGTGCGAGCAGGCGGCGTTCGGATTCCAGCACGATGGACGCACGCGACGACGACGCACTAGGCACGCCGGCTTGCGGGGCGTGCACGTCGAGCTCGTGCTGCACGGCAGCCAGAAGGCCGTCCAGCGGCAGGAAGCCGTCCGGGCCGAGCTGCCGGAGCAGCAGAGCTTGCGCACGGGGATCGCTTTCGAAGCGTTCCCAGGCCGTGACGGTGGCATTCAGGAACACTTCCGCGCGAAACGGATTGGCGAGTGCGGAAACATCACTTCCCAGCCATTGCCCCAGTCCCTGCCGCAGCGCAGCCAGCGCTTCGGCGTTGGCCCGGTCGAAGGATTGCGCCAGGTTGTCGATCTCGACCTTGCGCTGCATGGCCTCGAAGCTGTCGAGCGAGAGATCGAGCGCGTGATGTTGCAAGCGGCTTTTCTTGCGGGCCAGAAGAGTCTTGCCCTCCCTTTCCAGCGCCTGCTGCAGGCAGTCCGAGAACAGGCGCTGGAACGAGGCCCGCTCCCGGTCCAGGTGCTCGGCCGCCGCTTTCAGCGCGCGCGCGGCGCCTTCATCGGTCGACGTTTGCGCGGCTTGCGCGAGGGCGCTTCCGAGGCGGCGCGCAAAGCCGTCGAGCGCGGCGACGGCCTGGCGCAGGGCAACCGAATTGAGCAGCAACAGGCGCTGTCGCTGCGCTTCGGATTCGCCGGCTGCCGCCGGCCGGGCATGGGTCGAAGTCATCGCCGACAACTAGGAATACATCGCCTCCGACGCGAAGGTGATCACCACGATCAGCATGACTGCGGCGATCAGGACCAGCAACAGCCGTCCGAACTTCGGGCTGCCGTCATCGCCGGCCGGCTGCTCTTTCGGGTGATTCATCGGGTTCTGGTCTTTGTCGTTCATGGAATCAGGATGGTGGAACCGGTAGTCTTGCGGGCCTCCAGGTCGCGATGCGCCTGGGCGACGTCAGCCAGCTTGTAGCGCTGGTTGACAGGAATGCTGATCTTGCCGCTTTCCACCATGGAGAACAAGTCCGCCGCCATCTCTTCCAGGTCCTCACGGCGCGCGATATACGTAAACAGCGTTGGACGCGTGATGTACAGCGAGCCGCGCGAAGCCAGTTCCTGCAGCGAAAACGGCGGCACCGCGCCCGAAGCGTTGCCGAAACTGACCATCATGCCCAACGGCGCCAGGCAGTCGAGCGAACCCATGAAGGTGTCCTTTCCGATCGAGTCGTAGACCACCGACA
>JAEZHR010000131.1 GCA_023416415.1 Pseudomonadota bacterium | reverse complement strand
GCCATCCCTTGCGCCATGGCCTTGGCCAGAATCTTCTCGCGATTGAGCCCGCCACCGTCGTCGCTGACTTCGTTGACGATGTTGCCGCGCTGATGGCTGGCCGACAGCGCCCGGCGCCCCGTCTCGTGCTTGCCCGCCGCGCGGCGCACTTCGGGCATCTCGATGCCGTGATCCATGCTGTTGCGCACCAGGTGCGTAAGCGGGTCGACGATGCGCTCGATGAGGCCCTTGTCCAGCTCGGTGGCGGCGCCATGCGTGACGAACTCGATGCGCTTGCCGAGCTTGCCGGCGACGTCGCGCACCATGCGCGGAAAGCGCGAGAACACGTAGTCCATTGGCATCATCCGGATGGACATGACCGCTTCCTGCAAGTCGCGCGTGTTGCGGTTCAGCTGGCTCACCGAAGACAGCAGGCGCTCATGCACCATCGGGTCGAGGGTGCTGGTGCGCTGCTCGATCATGGCCTGCGTGATCACCAGCTCGCCAACCAGATTGATCAGCTGGTCGACTTTCTCGATGCCCACGCGAATCGAAGTCGATTCGGTATGGGCGGCAGCGCCGCGTTCGGACTCCCGACGCGACTCGCGCTTGAGAGAAGGCGTGGCGTTGCCGGTCTGCGCATCTGCACTGGCGACAGTCGAGACCGTCGCTGCCGCGGCCGGCGCTGCCGGACAGGATGCGACTTCACGTGCCGCCCGCATTTCCGCGGTTTCGAAATTGTCGAAGAAGCCGTAGCCCTGCGCGTCTTCCAGGGCCGCCTTCGCGTCCGCTTCCATGCTGGCGGGTTCGTGCTCGACGATCGTCAGATCGGCCGGTTCGAGAACAAAGGAACAGATCGCGATGAAGTCGTCCTTGCTGCTTGTGGTCGACAAGGTGATGGCTACCCGTTTGTCGGGCAAGCCCTCGCAGACAATCGTGCCCAGCAGTCCGAGCTCGGCCGTCAGCGCGCCGGCGTCGCGCTCGGGGAGCGGTGGCAGCGTGATATGAAAAACGCGCGTGCCGTCTGCGACCGCAGACGTTGACGCCGGCGCTTCCACCTCCGCGGCTGCTGCCGCAACCGGATTGACCTGCTGTCCTTGCGCCAGCGCATCAAGCATCATGCGTGCATCGCCAACGACTTCACGGTCCACCTCGGCGTTGTGCCGGTGCCCGTCGAGCAGCATCTTCAGTGCGTCCTTGGTCGCGAGAAAGGCATCCACATGGGCCGCGGTCAGCGGCATTTCGCCCTTGCGAATCTTGTCGAGCAAGGATTCGAGCACATGCGTAACTTCGGCGAGATCGCCCATCCCGAAGGTTCCCGCGCCCCCCTTGATCGAGTGCGCCGCGCGGAAGATCGCATTCAGATCCTCGGCGTCCGGCGCGTCCACGTCGACGGCCAGCAGCAGCTTTTCCATTTCCGCCAGCAATTCCTCGGCTTCCTCGAAGAACACCTGGAAGAACTGGTTCATGTCAATTGTCATGATCTGACTCCATCGTTCCGCCTTGCGTACGCGGATTCTTCATCGACTAGCCGATGACTTTTCTGACTACTTCAGTCAGACGCTGCGGGTCAAACGGCTTGACCAGCCAGCCGTTGGCACCGGCCGCGCGTCCCTTCGATTTCATCTCATCGCCGGACTCTGTTGTCAGCATCAGAATGGGCACGGTCTGATACGTCGGCAGATTACGCAAGGAGCGAATCAGCGTGAGGCCGTCCATGCGCGGCATGTTCTGGTCGGTCAGCACCAGGTCGAACACGGTCTGCCGGGCCTTCTCCAGCCCGTCCTGGCCATCGACGGCCTCGGTCACCTGGTAGCCAGCCGCGCGCAGGCTGAATACCACCATCTGCCTCAGTGATCCTGAGTCGTCGACTGCCAATATTGTCTTTGCCATCGTTGCTTGCTCCCCTGCAATGTAGCCTCGGCGAACGCGCCGCCATTCTTGTCTAAAACAGTTCGATGTCACCACTTTCCATGTGGGTCTGGGATACAGCCTTGCGCAGCGCATCTTCCAGCTTCACGCTCTGCGCCTTGAGCACATCATTGATGCCCCTGAGCGCCTTGACGATTTCTCGTGCATCCTCTGCTGATATGTCTGCACTGCCTGAACCGATGCCGTCGAGGACTTCGCGCAGGCCTGCCACGCGACTGACGATGCGCCCGAGCAGCTGGTTCGTCATGTCCTGGAACTGCAGCCCCGTGACGGCCGCATTGACATGCTGCGCGATCTCGCTCTGACGCGCCTTCAACTGCCCCGCCAGCTCCTCGGAGGCAGCACCGCCTGCCAGCAGCAGATCGATCTCGGCCTGCTGTGCACTGACTGCCTCGTGGATCGCCATGAAGCTGGCGCCCAGTTTCTCGATGGCTTCACCCAGCAACACGCTGGTCTGCATGAGATCGGTCTCCACCTCCGTCAGATGCTGAATGCCGTGGCCGGAGAGGTTGGACAGCAGGCTTTTCACCTGTGACCCCAGCAGCTTGTCCTTGCTCATCGATCTACCCGTCCTCTCCATACGCCGCGCGCACGTCGGGCCTAGCCCGCGGCAGGCACCGACTCCGCCGCCACTGGCAAACGGTCATCCGTTCGCGCGTCTTGCCCGACATGGTCCGGACTGGTCACATCCACCGTCTCCGGATCGCGCGATGCCGCTTCTTCTGTCTTCTTGTTCATCACGATGATGCTGATGCGGCGATTGATCGGATTGAGCGGATTCTCGCGGTCGAACGGCACCACGGAGGACAATCCGACCACACGCACGATCTTGCTTTCTTCCATGCCGCCCGCAATCAAGGCGCGGCGCGAAGCATTAGCCCGGTCGGCCGACAGTTCCCAGTTGCTGTACTTGCGTTCGCCGCTGGCATACGGCTTGGCGTCGGTATGACCGGACAGGCTGACCTTGTTCGGCACGTCGTTGAGCACCGGCGCGATCTCGTTGAGGATGTCTTTCGTGTAGGGCTGCAGCTCGGCGCTGGCCAATGCAAACATCGGCCGGTTCTGTTCGTCCACGATCTGGATGCGCAATCCTTCGGTCGTGATATCGAGCAGCAGCTGGTTCTTGAACTGGCGCAGCATCGGACGGGATTCGATCAGCTTCTCGATGTCCCCCTTGAGCGCAAGCAGGCGCGTAAGCTCCCGGCGTTCCAGCTCTGCCTCCAGGCCGCGCGTCTGGGTGGCGCGCAGGCTGCGCGGCGTGGGCAGGGACGGGTCTTCCGCCTTGCGCACCTGCCCTTCCTTGCGTGTGAGATCCTTGCCGCCCCCCTGGATCACACTGGAACTGTCGCCCGAACCGGAACCGCCGGCAAGCGCCAGCTTCAGCGGCGTATTGAAGTAATCCGCGATGCCCTTCAAGTCGCCCTGCGAAGCCGAACCGAGCAGCCACATGAGCAGGAAGAAGGCCATCATTGCCGTTACGAAATCGGCATAGGCGATCTTCCAGGCCCCTGCATGGCTGCCGCCACGGGTCTTCTTGATTCGCTTGACAATGATCGGCCTGAGCCCTTCGTCGGCCATCGCCCTTACCTCTGCGAGCGTCCGCTGACGAACGCCCTGCTGTTGTTTTGCTTCTTATTTCGACTTGGACTGCTTGATGTGATCTTCCAGCTCCATGAACGACGGCCGCTCCGTCGAGAACAGCACCTTGCGACCGAACTCCACCGCCAGGGCGGGAGCGTATCCGTTCAAGCTGGCCAGCAGTGTGACCTTCACACAATGCAGCATCTTCGACGATTCGTGCAGCTTCTGTTCGAGCAGGGTCGCCAGCGGGCCGATGAAGCCGTAGGCCAGCAGGATGCCCAGGAAGGTACCGACCAGCGCATGCGCGATCAGAATGCCCAGTTCCGCCGGCGGCAGGCCCACCGAGCCCATGGTGTGCACCACCCCCATGACCGCGGCGACAATACCGAACGCCGGCATGGCATCCCCGACCTTGGAGATCGCGTGCACGGGAATCTCGGATTCCGTCTGATGGGTCTCGATTTCGTTGTCCATCAGATTCTCGATCTGAAAGGCATCCATGTTCCCGGACACCATGAGACGCAGATAGTCGGTCATGAACTCGACCACACTCTGCTCGGCCAGAATCGCCGGGTACTTGCTGAAGATTGGACTGCTCGATGGCCGGTCGATGTCGCCTTCGATCGACATCAGGCCTTCCTTGCGCACCTTGCTGAGCAGTTCGAACAGCAAGGTCATCAGCTCCATGTACAAGGCCTTGTTGTAACGAGAGCTCTTGAACAGGGTCGGCAAGGCCTTGAGCGTGGCCTTGATGGCCTTGCCGTTGTTACCCACAAAGAAAGCGCCGACCGCGGCACCGCCAATCATCAGCAGTTCCACCGGTTGAAGCAGCGCTGCGAGGTGTCCACCGGCGAGCGCATATCCGCCGAATACGGAGACAAGAACAATGAAGTATCCAGCAAGGACTAGCAAAAGGGCTCCGGATCAGTAGTAACTATTTCCATTGGTCAAGCATTTTGCCAAGACGGGGCAGGAACCACAACCTGAACCTGCTCCTCGGATCACCTTGAACAATGCCCACCACCTGCAATACGCATGTACTCGATTACGACCATGCAGGGGAAAACTTGAACCCGGGCACCATAACAATGCCTGTTTGATAATGTCTGCCGGACGCATGCACTGGGATCCGGCACGCCGCTCATGCGCGACAGGTACGCCGGATGACCAGAAAGACCCCCACCGGCGCAGGCCTTCAATCAAAATCGCCAGCCATACAGGAACGGACCGCCGGGCTCTGGCTGCACGCTCAGACTGGCAGGCGCATCCGGAACTGCGAACTCATAACTCAGGAGCAGTGCACCAGGCTGCATTTCGGCGCATGCCTTCCGCCAAAGCGCCGCCATGGCCGCCGGCGACAGGTAGGCGAACACTACGTCATGGCCGCTGAAGTCGAGATTCGCATAGTCGCCGAACATGAATCGCGCGCCCCCGCGCGAAAGGCGTGCGCGCAGCACGCTCACGCACCATGGAAGGGGCGCCAGCTCCACGCCTTCGCACATGCAGTCAGGCCGCCGCACCGCAATGTCGAGCACCAGCCCACCGAATCCGCTCCCAATGTCGACAAAGCGCAGCGGCCGCGCCGGCAGCAACTCGATCACTGCGTCCCGGACCGCAGCAGAGGACGGGTAGTACGGCACGCGGGTACGGAAGGTCTGCCAGTACAGCGGCAGCATGACGAGCAACAGCAGCAGGAAGATCCACGGCGGCAGGCGCATGGCAAGCAGCAGCGCCAAGGTCGGGACGAACAGCAGATGAATGGGCAGCCACCAGTAGGGCATGCCGACGCGCCAGGCCAGCATGGCGGCAAAGACGCCCTGCGCGATGCAGACATGCAGGATGGTGGGTTGAAGAGTGCCGAGAAGGCCGGAAATCGCGAGCAGGCTCGCAGCCAGCACGAGCGCCGCCAATTGAACCAGCAGCGCCTGGAGCGCCGGCAGACGCAGCAGCGCCGCCATTTTCAGCGGGTGGAGAAGCTGAGCGTCACGCGCGGGTTACGCGCGCAGCTCGCTGTTGCCTGCATTTTCTTCGCGCGCCTTCTTGGTCTTGCCGGCGCGCGATGGCATGTGGCAAAGGCCGCAGACGTAATCCGCATGCAGATCAAGCCGATGCACGACGAAATCGCCTCCGCACTTGCTGCAGGTGGCCGTTTCCAGCATCTTGGATTCGAAGAAGCGCACCAGCGTCCATGCGCGCGTGAGCGAGAGTACGGGCTCGCCGCCGGCATCCGTTCCGACCTGCTCCAGATACAGCTTGTAAGCCTTCATCACCGCTTCGATGCCGGAAATCTGCGCGTGCTCGACCAGATACTTGTGGATGTTGATGAACAGCGAAGAATGGATGTTCGGCTGCCAGGTGATGAACCAGTCCGTCGAGAATGGCAGCATGCCCTTCGGCGGCGAAACGCCCTTGAGCTCCTTGTACAGCTTGAGCAGGCGCTCACGCGATAGCGAAGTTTCCGATTCAAGCAACTGCAGGCGCGCACCTAGCTGGATCAGCTCGATGGCAAGCTGAATCTCCTGTGCTTCGGTCACTACGCTTTTCTTGGACATGTTGTTATCGCTCGCCGCCTGTTCCGGTCACACTCGTTTCACGAAAGCGTTTCCACCGACTGCCCGGCCATCAGAATCGCAGCATGCGTATGCGCCAGCTCGCGGTCCTTGCTGTAATTGGTGAGCATGCCGAGAATCGCGCCATTATCAAAACGGAAACGGGCAAGCATCATGTTGGTGCCCGCCAGCTTCAGAAGCTGGGCATTGCTGAGTCCTTCAATGAGATCGGCAATCTCCTCGCTGATACCGAGGCGAAAAATGGCACTGGACTTGTCGGCCCGGATCATCTGCTGCGCCAACATCAGATAGCTGAGATTGGCATCACGGATTTCCGCCATCATGTCGTTCGTGTTCATTTTCTTGCACTCCCCATTCCTGTCAGGCAAGCCGCACTTTGGCGGCACCGTTGAGTCGGATTCTCAAGGTGAAATTGCACATGGGAAATAGGAATGCACCCGTATTTTCGGTCGGACGCGTGCGCATACGGCCTGTAGGATTTCATCCTACAGGCGCGGGAAAAGGCCACCCCTCGCCATGATCTCAATGCGAAGAACGGCTCTGGGCGCGGCTTTCTGGAGACTTGCACGTTTCCATCAAGCGCCGCTGATGGCGACTGGTGTCAGAAAAATCGTTTTCCTATACGGGCTTTGAATCTCTTCTTTTGCATTAATCGCAGCACCGAAACTCGGCGCCATGATGCGGATATGTTGTTTATCGGCAGCAGATAACGAAACTTTAGGGCTGCGCAAAAATTTTTTTGCCGCCCTCGCCGTCCTGCTGTCGCTGATTAACGGCAACGACATCGGCCAATTCAGGTGGGGGCCGAATTTCCTGCCTGTATTTCTCATTATGGCAACGCCGCATCGTGATTTGCGACACATCGCGAGCAACACACTAATCCCCTCCTCACGATCCTCGCCGTGGTCCACCGGCTCCGCTCCTCATGTGGCCAGGCATTTGAAATGCCGGCATCATCGGAGCAGAGGCCGGCCGCTGCAGCACACGCTGCGCTGCGACACCTCAGGGCCGCAGCGCCTCCATGCGCGCGATCATCACCGCAAAGCCGCCCTGGCAGGCAAGCAGAGTGAGATTGCGCCGGCAATAGAACCACTCCCCCTGCCCCGAGCCGTCGATGCCGGTCGGCTCAAGCCAGATCTGCTCCGTCTGATAGCGATCCATCAATGCCCTGATAGCCGCCCCATCGCTGTTCAGACGCGCCATCAGCGCGGCATCGCTCAGCGCATACAACTCTCGCAGCGGCTCCGGATCGACATAGGCAAGTTCGTCGGGTTGAATAATGACCAGCGGTCGATAGCTGCGCGGCGGCAGCAGCCCGCTCAAACGTGGCTGCGGATCGTTCACCAGCCGCCACTGCCGCGTCGGCATGACCTCGACGGCAGCCCCACCTTCGCCCGGCGGGGCATTGAAGGCCACGATGCGCGCAGCCAGCACCCCATTGAGCATGGTTCGCGTATCCAGCCGCAGCATGGCCACCGAGTCGTTGATGACGTTGAACCGGGCGATGACGGGCGCATAGCCCTCAGGCGGCAACAGCTCGACATTGCGCAACCCTGTGCCGCGCACCTCAAGCGTCACAACATCAACAAGCGCCGCGTCCTGCCCCGGAGCAATGCTGAGGAAGGCATCAAAACCGAAAGCCGGTGCCGGTGCGACAGGCGCGTCGGCCGGATTAAGGGGGGCAGAAGGTGGCGCGACAACGAAGTCGGGAACAGCCTCCCAGCCCGTACTTGCCTGAGGCGCAGGCGGAACTACTGAATTTCCCCCGCCGGAAGCCCACTGCGAGAGTTCCTCCGCTCTTTCACTCGTACCCCCGCCGCA
>JAEZHR010000110.1 GCA_023416415.1 Pseudomonadota bacterium | reverse complement strand
ACGAGGAAATGCGCGAGCGTGGCGAAACGGGACAGGACGGTGAACGTGATGTACTTGTGGTGCGGCCGGAACCGCGCACCTGAGGCAAAGCACATGGAAATCAAGGTCTGGCACCTGATCGCAAGCGCCGCGACGGTCGTGCTTCTCGCGGGATGCGATCGCGCACGCGAAACGGCCGCACTAGGCGGTGAACGCGCGCCAAATGGCGTCATGCAGACGCATTTTCCGGGTGAGATCACCGCCGGCGGCATGACCAGTGGCACGATCATGGCGCGGGAGAAGGAGGAAACGCCGAAAGACGCGAACAAGACGCTTGCGCAGCAGGCTGCTGCGCAGGAACTGAAGCCTGGCGAGGCCGCGTCGGCCGACGATGATGGCGGCACGCCAGGGATTCCCGAGGGATCGGGCGGCACCACCAGTGGTCCGGCAATGGGCGGCACCTCGCCGCAGGCCGCCATTTCCCAGGCACCGTCGGGTGGCGCCACCGCGTCGCAATCAGCCCCAGCCGGCGCCGCCCAGGACACGAAAAGCGAGGTGGATCGGGAGAAGCGCGATCTGGCCGCAGCAATGGATCGCATCGCTGCGCGCTGGCGGGATCGCGCGCAGCAGCAAGGCTTGAAGACGCATCCGCCGGTGACGGAGCAGTCCGTCAGCGCCCCGTCCGGCCACGTGCCGCCCTTGCCCATCCGCAGCGAAAAGCTGGGTACCGCGCCGCCGAGCGAGGATGCGAAGATTCCTCCCGAAAAGGGCAATTAGGCGCGGGAGAAATGCCATGCTCATCAGCAGCCTGCCCATCGCCATCGCCATGCAGCGACGCAAGCTGGCCCATAAATGGGTGGATGAAGTCTGGGAGCCGCTCGGCGTGACCCCTGACCCGGGAGGCCTGCACCCCGTGCGGGCCTTGGGTTCCACGCCGCAAGGCGAGGCCTGGCTCCATTCGGGCCATGTGCTGGAGCTGCATCGCGACGAAGACGAGGGTTACTTCGAGAACTGGGTGGCGCCGGAACCGAAGGTGTTCGTCATGTGGCGCGTGATCGAGGGGCATGCAGTTCCGGTGCTGGCCTCGGTCAGTTATGTGGAGGGGACGCGCATGATGGATTCGGGGGAGCAGGCCGGCGGCGTTCCCATGCCACCGGAAGTGCATGCATGGCTGGGCGATTATCTGCGCACCCATTACAAGCCGCGCCCGCGCGGACGCAAGCATCACGGCTGATTGCGGGGATGGCGGCGTCTGCCCGGACGGAGGCCGATCGTCTGCGCATGCGGGCAAGACGCCCGCGCCGGCATTCCAGGTCGGTCCGTTCTGCGCATGTTCCCTGCTGCGAAGGGGGGGCTGGAATGCAGCCTCGGTGCGGCAGCCTCACTCTAAGCCACATCCTAAAATCGTCGCTTCCGACGAAGGCGTGTTGTCGTTGCCGCTGCAGAATGCACACAAGCGTGGGCGGCGTCGATATGGACCGCATCGGCGGCACCTGTTTCGTCAACGCGCTGACGTCATCGGCATGCAGCATGCGTGCCTGAAATTCCGGGGAGATCGTCGCAGCATGGCCATTCAATTTCACCGTTCCTGGATGAACGAAGAGCTCGCGATGTATCGCGAGACCGTCATCCGTTTCGTCGAGAGCGAAATGCTTTCCGATGATGAAGCCGCACGCAAGCGCGGCCATGTCGGCCATGCCCTCTGGCGCAAGGCCGGCGAACTCGGCTTGCTGTGTTCGGACATTCCGGAAGCCTACGGCGGTGGAGGCGGCGATTTTCGGCATGAGGCCGTCTTCTACGAGGAGATGGCGCGACGCAGCCTGACAGGCATGAATGCGTCGGTACACAGCATCGTTGCCCACTACCTGCTAAACCACGGCACGGAGGAACAGAAGCAACGCTATTTGCCGCGCATGGCGCGCGGCGAACTGGTCGGGGCGATCGCGATGACTGAACCCGGCGCAGGTTCGGACCTGCAGGGCGTGCGCACCCGTGCCGAGCGGCGCGGTGAACAGTACGTCATCAACGGTTCCAAGACCTTCATCTCCAACGGATTTCTGGCCGGTCTGGTGCTGGTGGTGGCAAAGACCGATCCGGAGCAGAAGGCCAAGGGCATGTCGATCCTGATCGTGGAGACGGAGAACCGCGCTGGCTATGCGATTGGACGTGTGCTCGACAAGATCGGCATGAAGGCGCAGGACACTGCGGAGCTGTTCTTCGACAACGTTCAGGTCGACGCCGACTGCGTGCTTGGCGGCGAGGAGGGCAGGGGCTTCTTCCAGCTCATGAGCGATCTGCCATACGAGCGCACCATCATCGGCGTCAGCGCAGCCGCCGCCATGGAAGGTGCTTATGAAGCAACGCTGCAGTACGTACGCGAGCGCGAAGCCTTCGGGCAGCCGCTGCTGCACTTCCAGAACACGAAGTTCAAGCTGGCGGAGATTGCCGCGCATGTAACCGCGGCGCGGGTCTATGTGGACCGCTGCATCGAAGATCTGGTGGCAGGCAGACTGGATACGGTAGGCGCATCGATGCTCAAGATGTGGGCAAGCGATCTGCAGAACAGGGTCATCGACGAATGCCTGCAACTGTTCGGCGGATACGGCTACATGAACGAATACCTGATCGGACGCATGTATGTCGATGCGCGCATCCAGCGCATCTACGGCGGGACGAACGAAATCATGAAGGAAGTGATTTCGCGGGCGCTTTGATGCGCGTGCGCGCTTGGCCGGTTCAGAACGCCCTGCGCGGCCCCGCCTAACGGATGACGCCAAGCCGGCGCGCCACTGCAACCGCTTGCGTACGGTTCTGCGCGTTGAGCTTGCTGTTGATGTTGCGCAGATGCGTGCGCACCGTGCTGTCGGAGACGAACAGCTTTTCCGCCAGCGCGCTGTTCGAATATCCTTCCGCGAGCAAGCTCAGGATGCGGATTTCCCTGGTCGTCAGCGGTTCCGGCAGGATGGGGGACGGAACGCAGCCATGCATTTCCGTATGCAGCATGGCGGCGGGCCCGAAGGCTTGCAACAGTCTATGCAGGTAGACGCTGAATATCGGATCAATGCGGTCTTCGGCGCGCAGCGCCTCTTCCACCTGCCGCACCAGCACGACAGCGCGCTCCGACTCATCGACCAGTAGACGCACGAAACCTTCGCTGCTGGCCGTTTTCAGCACTTCCTTCATCGTCGCGATTGCCGTGTGCTGATCGCCCTTCTGCTGCAGGGCAATGCTCTGCAGCAGCTGCAGCTTGAGCGCCCGCCGCCGACGGCGCGAATTCCTTGCCTCCCCGATCGCGGCTTCCAGTGCCGGCAATGCCATGCGGGTATCGCCAGAGAATATCTGCCAGCGCCACTCGCCCAGCGCCTGGTATTCGACATCGTGGGCCGGCAGGCGCAAGCGCGATACCGCTTGCCATAGTTCGCGATTGTTGGCGCGCTCCAGTTCGTCGCGCGCGGCCGTGAAATTGCCCTGAATGGTGAGCAAGCGCGCCCGCTCAAGCTTTGCGCTGCTGACCACGCGCGCCAAGTCGCGCTGATGGCCGAGGTATTCCAGCTCGGCCAGACAATGAAATGCCTGATCGACGTCGCCGCCGTGGAAGGCGATGCGCGACAGCATGGTGTAGCCGGTGATCATGTGGTCGGCCAGGCCGACGTCCTTGGCCAGCGGGACATAGACATGCAGCAGGTGCTCGGCCTGATCGAGATCGTTCATCTCGTACAGGCTGGCCGCGTACAGAACGCCCGCCCATGCATTGCCTCCGGTATGGCGATAGGACGCGCTGTGGGTGGCGCTGACGGCGATGCGAAAGCGGGCGGTCGCCTGGCGCAGCTGCGCGTCCTCGAGGTCGATGATGCCTTCGACCGATTCCGCATACATCTTGTTGAAGAAATTCGTGTCGCCGCCCTGGCGACGGCGGGCGGTATCGAGCAGGCGATGGGCTTCCCGGTAGTCGCCCATGATTGCGCAGATGTGGGCCATCTCGATGGCCAGCACGCTGCCGCTGAAGGCGTCGGACTCGGCCAGGCGCGGCAGTGCCGCACGGCCTTCTGAATAGGCCTCCTCATTGCGGTCCATGATGGCCAGCATCATCGGACGCAGCGCCAGCACGTGGGCCAGTATTTTCGGATCGCTTGAGGTCGCGCAGCCGGAACGTTCGAGCAGGTCCATGGCTTCACGTGCGCCGCGCGTGAAGCACAATGCCCAGATGCGAACGACCTGGAGCAGCTCGGAACCACGCGTGCACGTTTCCGGCAGCGCCGCGAACCAGCGCGACAGCAGACGCATGCGCCCGCCTTCGAGCAGACTGTCTGCGTGCTGCTTCAGCAACTCCGCCGCGCGGTCGAAATTTTCCCCTTCGATCGCATGGTTGATGGCGGGGACCGGCCGGCCCTGTGCTTCGTACCACTGCGATGCCGCGCGATGCAGTCGCACCAGTTCGCCCGGCATCTCGCGTGCAAGCTGTGCGCGCAGGAAGCCTGCGAACAGGCTGTGGTAGCGATAGCTGCGTTCCAGCCCCTCGATCGGTGAAAGGAACAGGTTCGCTTCCTCCAGCTGGCGCAGGATTGCGGCACTGTCGCCGCCGGGCAGCAGGGCGTCGCACAGGGAAGCGCTGAGATGGCGCAGGATGCTGGTCCTGAGCAGGAAGTCGCGCACAGGCGCCGGCTGGTTCGCAAGCACGTCTTCTGCCAGATAGTCGGCCACCGCTTCATTGGAGCCGGAGAAGCGCGCGATGAAGGCCGAGCGCTCTTCGCGACATTCGAGTGCGACCGATGCCAGCCACAGGGCTGCGATCCATCCCTCGGTCTTGCGATGAAGCTGAGACAGATCCTCCTCATGCAACGCGATGCGGCGGCGCTGATTGAAGAACTCCGCGGTTTCGGAGAGCGAAAAGCGCAGCTGCGCGGCATCGATTTCAAGCAATTGCCCGCGCGCGCGCAGGCGCCCGAGTCCGAGGTCCGGCAAGCCGCGCGAGCCGATGACCAGCTGGCCGCGTCGCGGCAGGTTGTCGAGGATCTCACGCACCAGTCGCAGGACGGTCGGCTCCTGTACCGTCTCGAAGTCGTCGAGGAAGAGAACGAAGGGGGCAGGGTGGGCTGCCAGGCGGTCCATGATTTCCAGCGCGACGTCGCCCGGTGCTCTGCTGCGGTCTGCGGATATATGCGTCGGGGCGTTGCGCTCGGCCGTCATCTCGCCGACCACGGCCGCCAGGCAGGCGAGAAAGCGTGATGCGTCGTTGTCGGCGCCGTCCAGAGTCAGCCATGCGGTATCGACATCGCTTTGTGCAAGCTGATCGCGGCATTGCACCATGGCGGTCGTCTTGCCGAAGCCGGCCGGCGCGCGCACCAGGATCAGCTTGACGTAAGCCGACGTACGTAATGCTTCGTGGATAGCATGGCGCGGCACCTGGGTCGCCGTGGTCGCCGGAGGATTCAGTTTGGTCGACAGGTATGGGCGAGCGATGCTTGCGGAGTCGATCATTGGCAACAGCCGTGGAGTGACGAAAGACGTGACACGGACGGAGTGACACACGGGCGGTATGGCGTGTGAAAAATTCTAACTTATAAGCAAATGGCTACGGTGACGGGGCTGTGCGGAATCGCTTTGCAGGCACGTGCGATTCGTCGGTTCCGACGATGCCTGATGCACGCCCGGTTCCTACACTGCATGACAGTGTCGAACGCATGATGCGGCCGCTGATCGTCGAAGCCGCGCATGCGCTCGAGGAGGACATCGTCGCCACGCCTGCCGAACGGACATGGCGCTGCTGACTGGCATCGGATTCCCGCCTTGCCTCGGCGGCGCGCTGCCGCGACCGACAGGCGTTTCGTCAATTCTGTTGATAACCATTCAAGGACAAGCATGAAGCTCGACAACACAATTTCCGCAGTCATCACCGGCGGCGCGTCAGGACTCGGGGAGGCCACCGCGCGCAGACTGGCCGCACATGGCGTCAAAGTCGCCATCTTTGATTTCAATGCCGAAAGAGGCGAAGCCCTGGCGGCCGAACTCGGCGGCGTGTTTTGCCAGGTCGACGTCACTTCGGAAGAACAGGTCGATGCCGCATTCGTGCGCGCGCGGTCGGCCATCGGACAGGAGCGGGTGCTGGTGAATTGCGCCGGCACAGGCAACGCGATCAAGATCGCCAGCCGCGACAAGACCACAGGCGAGATCAAGGCCTGTCCCACGCATGCCTTCGACCGCATCGTCCAGATCAATCTGGTCGGCAGCTTCCGTTGCATGGCCAAGTCCGCTGCCGGCATGCTCGCGCTCGACGCGCTGCCCGGCGGAGAGCGGGGCGTGATCATCAACACGGCATCGGTTGCCGCCGAAGACGGTCAGATCGGGCAGGCCGCCTATTCGGCGTCCAAGGCCGGGATCGTCGGCATGACGCTGCCGGTCGCGCGCGACCTGATGAACGACGGCATCCGCGTCAACACCATCATGCCGGGCATCTTCAACACCTCGCTGCTCCATTCGCTGCCGGACAACGTCAAGGCGGCGCTCGCGGCCTCGGTGCCGTTTCCGAAGCGGCTCGGCGAGCCGGATGAATTTGCGGCGCTTGCCGAATTCATGATCCTCACGGCGTACTTCAACGGTGAAAGCGTGCGCCTCGATGGCGCAATCCGCATGGCACCCCGGTAGGAGAGCCGCATGGCTTACGAAACCATTCTCGTGGAGCAGGATGCCGATGTGGCGGTGCTCACCTTCAATCAGCCCGCAAGCCGCAACGGATTGACCGCTCAGTTGCAGCAAGAAGTGCTGGATGCGCTGGACCGGATCGAGCGACAGGGGGAGGCCACCGCGCTGATCCTGACCGGTGCCGGCAAGGCCTTCTGCTCCGGTGCGGCTCTGGGGCGTCTGGACCTGGAAAGGGGCGACTCGATCGGCAATGCCGTGGCCGATGTGATGGAGGAGCTGTCGAATCCGCTGATTCTTGCTTTGCAGACGCTTCCGATCCCTGTGGTCGCAGCCGTCAACGGTGCGGCCGCCGGCGCGGGCATGGGGATCGCCCTGGCGGCGGATATCGCGGTGGCTGCGCGTTCGGCCTTTTTCGTTTCCACCTTCCTGCCGCGCCTGGGCATCGTGCCCGACATGGGGACCACCTGGTTCCTGCCGCAGCGCGTTGGCCGTGCGCGCGCGCTGGGCATCATGCTGCTGGGCG
>JAEZHR010000305.1 GCA_023416415.1 Pseudomonadota bacterium | reverse complement strand
GATCATGTACCAGCACATCTTCTGGTTCTTCGGGCACCCCGAGGTCTACATCATGATCCTGCCCGCGTTCGGAATCGTTTCGCAGATCATCCCGGCGTTCGCGCGCAAGCCGTTGTTCGGCTACGCGTCGATGGTATATGCAACCGCTTCGATCGCTATCCTGTCTTTCATCGTCTGGGCACACCATATGTTCACCACCGGCATGCCGGTGACCGCCCAGTTGTTTTTCATGTACGCGACGATGCTGATCTCGGTGCCGACCGGCGTGAAGGTGATCAACTGGGTGGCGACCATGTGGCGTGGTTCGATGACTTTCGAAACGCCGATGCTGTTCGCAGTCGGTTTCCTCTTCGTGTTCACGATGGGGGGATTCACCGGTCTGATCCTGGCCGTCACGCCCCTCGACATCCAGATGCAGGATACCTATTACGTGGTGGCGCATTTCCACTACGTTCTGGTGGCCGGCTCGCTGTTCGCGCTGTTCGCCGGTTTCTACTACTGGGTGCCGAAGTGGACCGGTTTCATGTACAACGAGACGCGCGGCAGAATCCACTTCTGGCTGTCTCTGATCACGTTCAACATCACCTTCTTCCCGATGCATTTCCTGGGGCTGGCTGGCATGCCGCGTCGCTACGCCGATTACCCGGCGCAGTTCACGGACTTCAACATGATTGCCACGATCGGTGCATTCGGTTTTGGTCTGATGCAGGTGTACTTCCTGTTCGCGGTCGTGCTTCCGGTCATCCGTGGCGGGCAGAAGGCTCCCGCCAAGCCGTGGGATGGCGCCGAGGGTCTTGAGTGGACGGTGCCGAGCCCGGCGCCCTTCCATACCTTCGAAGTGCCGCCTACCGTGAAGTAATACGAGTGCGGCGGGCGCAAGTCCGCCGCATCAATGAAATGCAAGATCCGAAGAAGCCTAACAACCTGCGCACTGCGCTGATTCTGGTATCGATTGCGCTGGTGTTCTTCATCGGTCTGTTCATCAAGCGCATCTGGTTTGCCTGAGATGGAAAATCCTACGCAACAGAGAGATGCTGACCGCAGCCTGAATAAGCAGATGCTGGGCAAGCTGCTGGTGGTCGCCGTGTTGATGTTCGGTTTTGGATACGCTCTGGTGCCGATCTACAAGAAGATTTGCGAAATCACTGGCGTGAACTTGCTGGCGACCCGGGACGTGGCCAAGGGCGACATCAAGAACACCCAGGTGGATATCTCTCGCAAGGTGACGATCGAGTTTGATGCAACGGCCAACGGTCCATGGCGATTCCGCCCGACCGTTTCCAGCATGGAGGTCCATCCGGGCGAAATGGCGCAGGTCATCTACGAAGTCGTCAATACTCAGGCGCGTCCCATCGACGCCCAGGCGATTCCTAGCTATGCGCCGCAGCAGGCAGCAGCACACTTCAAGAAGATGGAGTGTTTCTGCTTTCAGCAGCAGACTCTCGAGGCGAACCAGGCCAAACAGATGCCAGTCGTGTTTTTGATCGACCCTGATCTGCCGAAGGATGTAAAGACGATTACCCTGTCCTACACTTTCTTTGAAATTGCGGGACGTGATCGAAAAGCAGACGCCGGCGAGAAGCTGACGAATGGATGAAGAAAAGAAACCGGCCCCGCGCAAGGCATCTTTCGGGGCAACGGTAAAGGCCGTGCTCTGGTCGTTTTTTGGAGTGCGGAAGAAGAGTGCGTATGAAAAGGATGCGCAGCAGCTCAATCCGGTGGCTGTCATTGTCACCGGGCTGCTGGCGGCCCTGATTTTCGTCGTCACGCTGGTTTTGATTGCACGAAGTGCAGCCGGCTGACAAGAAACACCGAATTGAATTGCCTATTGGGAGATTGAAATGAGTTCTGGACAAACGAGCGCGCCGTACTACTTCGTGCCCGGTCCGTCGCCATGGCCGATGATGACCGGCATGTCGATGCTGGCGACGATGATCGGCGCCTCCGGCTGGGTCAATGGACAGGCGTGGGGCATGTACTTGACGCTTGCCGGTGTCCTGTCTGCGCTGTTCATTCTGTACCGCTGGTTCGGCGACGCAATTGCCGAATCCGAAGGCGGCTTGTACAGCAACCGCATCGATGTGTCCTATCGCTGGAGCATGAGCTGGTTCATCTTCTCCGAGGTGATGTTTTTCGCCAGCTTCTTCGGTGCATTGTTCTATGCCCGTTCGGTCACGCTGCCTTGGCTCGGCGATCTGGACCACAAGATCCTGTGGCCCGATTTCGATGCCCAGTGGGGCAACACGCCGGGTGGCATCATCGAGCCCTTCGGTCGCATGGGTCCGTTCTGGATTCCGACGATCAACACGGCACTGCTGCTGACTTCGGGCGTGACGCTGACCATCGCTCACCATGCCTTGCGGGAGGGACTGCGTAACAAGACCGCACTGTGGCTGGCGATCACCGTGCTTCTGGGCGCGGTGTTCATGGGTTTCCAAGCGTACGAGTATATTCATGCCTATCGCGACCTGAACCTGACACTGGGCTCGGGCATCTTCGGCTCCACCTTCTACATGCTGACCGGTTTCCATGGCTTCCATGTGACAATCGGCGCGATCATGCTGGCGGTGGTGCTGTATCGTGTGATGAAGGGGCACTTCACGCCGCAGAACCACTTTGCGTTCGAAGGTGCCGCCTGGTACTGGCACTTTGTGGACGTGGTCTGGCTCGGTCTGTACGTCGTCGTGTACTGGCTGTAATAGAATTCGTTGCAAAACGAAAGCCGCACCTCGGTGCGGCTTTTTTGCTGATAAGTCTTTCGGGTCGCGCGCGCCCCGGCGCCTTGCGAGTGCTTGCCGGCCAGCTTAACGTGCGAATCCCGTCGGCTGGATAAGGCCGAAGTAATAGGCAAGCAGAATCAGCACGAACAAAGCGATCGAGAACCCGACGCGAAATGCCAGCGCCTTGACGGTGCGATTGCTCTTGCCCTTGTCCTTCATCAGGAATACAAGCGCAGAGGTGAGGCTGCCGAGGATCAGCACAAAGGCGATGGCGACGACGATCTTCATGGGTTGATGACGCGGGTCGCGTCGAATCGAGAAAGAGTCACATTGTAATGGCATTGAAACTGCGCTTTCGCTGGATACCTTTCATTGCTGCCGTTCTTGTCGCTGCCGTAGGAATTTCGCTCGGCAATTGGCAGACCCGGCGCGCGCAGGAGAAGGAGACGATCGAAGCCCTGTTGATTGCGCGTGCCGCCATGCCGAAATTGCCACTGACCGGATCTGTTCCGTCGACGGGGGAAATTGAGTATCGTCGCGTGCGGATGTCCGGAAGTTTTGTTCCCGCGTGGAACGTTTTCCTCGACAATCGACCCTACGACGGGATTTCGGGATTTCACGTTCTTGCTCCGTTCCTTCTCGAGCAGGGCGGCGTCGTGCTGGTCAAGCGCGGCTGGGTACCGCGTGATCCGGTCGACCGCATGCGGGTGCCCGACATCGCCCTGTCTGCCGATGCGCAGCAGATCGAAGGGGTGGTGCGCGCGCATGTGGGTCGGACCATGCAGCTCGGCCAGCCCGAACCCGTACGCCCGGGTGCGATTGTCCAGAATGCCGAGGTCGAGCAATTTGCACAGGCCGGTGGATGGACGATGCTGCCTTTCGTGGTCGAGCAGACCTCGGATACCGGCGATGGCCTCATTCGAGACTGGCCGAGTCCCTCGCTCGGCGCCGACAAACATCGCGGCTATGCGTTCCAGTGGTATGG
Source organism: Pseudomonadota bacterium (assembly GCA_023416415.1). Taxonomy (GTDB): domain Bacteria; phylum Pseudomonadota; class Gammaproteobacteria; order Burkholderiales; family Burkholderiaceae_D; genus Noviherbaspirillum. The sequence continues at coordinate 6,946 of JAEZHR010000305.1, read as the reverse complement.
ACTGGCCGCAGCCGCACTGATTTTCTTTTTTGTCACAGGGTTTTCACGTGGATCAAGGTAAGCAGAAATCACGCGGACGCTGGAAGCTGTTGCTGGTGATCGCCATCTGCGCATCGCCGCTTATCGCCTCCTACTTCACCTACTACGTCATCAAGCCGGAACAGCGCACAAATTACGGAACCCTGCTCGATCCGCGCGCCCACCCGATGTCCAAGCTGAATGCGAAGACGCTCGATGGACAGCCGACGGAGCTCGATGCGCTGCGTGGCAAATGGATCATGCTGCGGACCGGACCGGGTGCCTGCGATGAGGCCTGTCGCCAGCAGCTGTACTACATGCGACAGCTGCGCACGGCACAAGGCAAGGACAGGGACCGCATCGAGCGCGTGTGGCTGGTGAGCGACGACGAACCGCTCGAAACGGTCCTCATGCGAGAGTACGACGGCACGCACATGCTGCGGGCGAACGCACAGGCAGTACAGGCGTGGCTGCCGACCGAGGCAGATACTGCGCATTCGGACCACCTCTACCTGATCGATCCGCTAGGGAATCTGATGATGCGCTTCCCCAAGGATTTCGATCCAAACAAGGTAAAGAAGGATTTGTCGCGCCTGCTGAAGGCCTCACGCATCGGGTAAGGTCATGCTGATTCAACTCGCGCTCAAGGGGATGCTGGCAGCATTGGTTCCCTTGCTAACAGTCTGGGCCGCGCGCGACAGTGACAAATACCGCAAGCTGGTCTGGGTGACAGCCTTCCTCACCTTCGATCTGATCATGTTCGGCGCCTTCACACGCCTGACCGACTCAGGTCTGGGCTGTCCGGACTGGCCGGGGTGCTACGGCCAGGCCAACCCCTTCCTGGCCATGGAGCAGATTCGCGCCGCCGAAGCGCTCATGCCTGACGGTCCGGTAACCGTTGCGAAGGCATGGATCGAGATGATTCATCGTTACTTCGCCATGGGGGTGGGGGTGCTCATCATCGCGATGGTCGTGATCGCCTGGCGCAACTGGCTGAAGTCGGGGCGTCAGGATTTCCGCTTCTCACCGAGCTGGCCGACCTTCCTGCTCTTCTTCGTCTGCGTGCAGGGCGCCTTCGGCGCATGGACCGTGACGATGAAGTTGCAACCGCTCATCGTCACCATCCATCTTCTGCTTGGCATGGGCCTGCTGGCTTCCCTGGTCTGGCTCGGCGCACGCCAGAATGCATACCCTGACACCTCGGCGCCGGCGACGTTGCGACCGCTGGCGTTGATCGCCATAGTCGTGCTGTTCATTCAAATCGCCCTTGGTGGCTGGGTCAGCACCAACTATGCGGCCCTGGCCTGTCTCGATTACCCACTGTGCAATGGGCAAGTGGTGCCGGAGATGGATTTCGAGCACGGCTTCACGCTGTGGCGCGAATTGGGCAAGACAGGTGGCGGAGACTACCTGCCGTTTGCGGCACTGGTGGCCATCCACTGGATACACCGCAGCTTTGCCTGGATTGTGATCGCTGTCCTGGCATGGCTGGGATGGCGGGCGCGCAAGGTGAATGGGTTGCGCAGACTGGGCAATGCTTTGCTGGTGGTACTCGCACTGCAGTTTGTGACCGGCATGGCGACCATCTTCCTGAAGTGGCCGCTTGCGCTCGCCGTCATCCACAACGGTGGCGCGGCACTGCTCGTCGTGATTCTCACCATGCTAAACTACCGCGTTCGTTTCCCCGCCGTGACGGCCGTGGAGCACAGAACTGCGCGATTCTCGCACGCCTGATTCCTGGACCTCTGCCGTGACCTCCCTGACCGTACCATCGAACCGCATCGCTCAGTACTGGGCACTGACCAAACCCCGCGTGACGCAGCTTGCCGTGTTCTGCGCGGTGATCGGCATGTTCCTCGCCAGCCCCGACCTGCCGGATTGGCGCATCGTAGTTGCGGCCACTGTCGGCATCTGGCTGCTGGCCGGCGCCGCATTCGCCGTCAACTGCCTGGTAGAGCGCGAGATCGATGCGCGCATGGCGCGCACCGCGCGCCGGCCGGCGGCACGCGGCGAGATCACGCCAGTTCAGATCCTGGCATTCTCCGGTGTCATCGGCGGCCTCGGCATGTGGGTGCTGTTCACCCTAGTCAATCCACTGACGATGTGGCTGACCTTCGCCACTTTCGTCGGCTACGCCGTCATCTACACGATGCTGCTCAAGCCGGCCACACCGCAGAATATCGTCATCGGCGGCCTGTCGGGGGCCATGCCGCCGGCCCTCGGCTGGGCGGCCATTGCAAACGATGTCCCGATGCAGGCCTGGATTCTGGTCTTGATCATCTTCGTTTGGACTCCGCCGCATTTCTGGTCGCTCGCCATGTACCGGCGTGACGATTATGCGAAGTCCGGTTTGCCCATGCTGCCGATCACGCACGGCCTCAAGTTCACGCAGTTTCATATCTGGCTGTATACCATTGCGCTGGTCGCCACCACGCTGCTGCCATTCGCAGTGCGCATGAGTGGCCTGATCTATCTGGTCAGCGCGCTCGTGCTGGGTGCGATTTTCCTGTGGTATGCCTGGCAGCTCTGGCGTCACTACAACGACCTGATTGCACGCAAGACATTCGCCTATTCGATCGTCTACCTGTCGTTGCTGTTCGTGGCCCTGCTGACCGACCATTACCTGAAGATCTGACATGCATGCACGACGTCTTGGCGCTTGCGCGCTGCTGGCCCTTTCGCTTGCCGTAGCCGGTTGTGACCGGCTGGGCCTGGGCAATGCACCCGAGTTCCGCAATACCGACCTGACCGGCCTCGACTACGCACGCGATTTTGCCTTGGCCGATCACAACGGCAAGATGCGCACCCTGGCCGATTTCAAAGGAAAGGCAGTGGTCGTGTTCTTCGGCTTCACCCAGTGTCCTGACGTGTGCCCGACCACGATGATGGAAATGGCCAACGTGATGCAGCAGCTCGGGCCGGACGCCAAGCGGGTGCAGGTGCTGTTCGTTTCGGTCGATCCCGAACGCGATACACCGCAGATCCTGTCCGAGTACGTGCCGGCGTTTCACCCCGACTTCCTTGGCCTGGTGGGTACGCAAGAGCAGACCGACAAGGTCGTCAAGGAATTCAAGGCCTTCTACCAGAAGGTCCCGGGCAGGGAAGCAGGCACCTATACGGTGGACCATACCGCCGGCAGCTACGTGTTCGATCCGGAAGGGCGCATTCGCCTGTTCGTGCGGCACGGGCAGGGCACCGAGCCCATCGTGCATGATCTGAAGCTGCTGCTCGAAAGCTGATGCGCGGAGCGCTGACGCTCTGCGTGAGCGCCGCTTCTGCGATTCAAATAAAGAAAAAGCGCTCCAACCGGAGCGCTTTTATTTTGTACCAACGATTCACTCAGACATATGCCGCGAGCGTGCCCTTCATCTTCTTCAGGGCTGCACTCTCGATCTGGCGAATGCGTTCGGCCGAGACGCCGAATTCGTCAGCCAGCTCATGTAGTGTTGCACCGGAGCCATCATCGTTGGCCAGCCAGCGGGCCTCGACGATGCGACGCGAACGGGGGTCCAGCTTGCCCAGCGCCTGCTCAAGGCCTTCCGACTGCATGCGATCGAACTGGCGTGCTTCCAGCTCCTTCGTCGGCTCGGAAGCTTCCGAAGACAGGTAGCCGATCGGTGCGAACTTGTCGTCCTCGTCATCGCTCGGGGCTTCCAACGCGATGTCATGGCCTGACAAGCGGGTTTCCATTTCGATCACTTCCTCGCGCTTGACGTTGAGCGTGCGCGCGAGATCCTCGACCTGGGCCGGCGTCATCGCATCGAGGCCTTCCTTATGGCTGCGCAGATTGAAGAACAACTTGCGCTGCGCCTTGGTGGTGGCAATTTTTACCAGCCGCCAGTTCTTCAGGATGTACTCGTGGATTTCAGCCTTGATCCAGTGCATCGCATACGACACCAGGCGTACGCCCTGATCGGGGTCGAAGCGCTTGACGGCCTTCATCAGGCCGACATTGCCTTCCTGAATCAGGTCGGCATGCGGCAGACCATAGCCCAGGTAGCCGCGTGCAATCGACACCACCAGCCGCAGGTGAGACATCACCAGCTTTTGCGCCGCCGACAGGTCATTCTTGTCGCGCAGGCGGCGTGCGAGGCTTGTCTCTTCGTCCTGCGTGAGCATTGGGATCCGGTTCACGGCCGAGATATAAGCTTCTATATTGCCGAGGCTGCCGGAAAACCCAAGCGTCAACGCTTGGGTTCCTGTCGGTACCAATGCGTTTTGTGATGCTTTCATTGAATTTCTCCTTGCTTGCCTGGCTCAGACCGATCCCATCAGGAATCGATCCGCCAATTCTCATCAATATTAGCACTCGTGGCTTGAGAGTGCTAATGTTGTGATTCGAAGATTTTGATAGATGAAAGCTATTGTATGGCGCAATTCTGGATGCCCAAGATACAACTGGCCGCCAAATGGCCTTTTGCGACGGGGCAATCGCGCCCGAAGATTCAGTTCAAGCGGGCCAGCTGCCGGCGAACCGACAGGACAGAGCCGAGCAGACCCAGGCCAGCGCTGGCTCCAAGCAGAATCAGGGTCCATTGGAGTCCGAGCGGCGATAGTCGGAATCCGGAGGCATACAGCCGGGCAAATTCCGTGACGCCTCCATTGAGCGGATACAGTGACAACGCAACCGCCCCCAGCGCCACAAGGCCGGCGACCAGTCCAAGCACGGCGCCGGTGTAGTAGAAAGGCCTGCATACATAGGCATCCGTGGCACCAAACAGGCGCGATATGACAATCTCCTCGCGCTGCGTGATCACCTGCAGGCGGATCGTGTTGAATACCACGGCCACCACCACCACCGCGAGCGTTGTGGCCAGGAACAGCAGTACCAGGCGCAACAACTGTACGAGCGCAGCCAGGCGTTTGACCCAGGCCGAGTCGATCTGTACGTATTCCACGCCCGGCAATGTCTTCAGCTGCGTCGCCAGCACTTCCACGCGCTGTGCATCGGCGCTGCTTTGAACATTGCGCAGGCGCAGGACATAGCCGTCCGGCAGCGGATTCTCGCCAAGAGCGACTATGGCTTCGGACAGGCCGGCGCGCGCCTGCAAGGCAGTGAGCGCGCGATCGCGCGGTACGAATTCGAGTTGCGCGGCCAGCCTGGCTTTCTGCGTGAGCTCGCGGATCTGCGGTGCGAGCGTGCGGGCGCGTTCGGCTGGCGTGTCCAGTGCCAGGAATACGCTGATCTCGGGTTCGACGGCGAGCTGTGAAGAAAGCGGGCGGATATTGTCGAGTATGGTCAGGCCGGCGAAGGGCAGCGTCAGCGCCACAGCCACAACCAGCACGTTGAACAGGAAGCTGCCAGGGGCTCTGCCCAGATTGCGCAGTGCCTCGCTGAGCGCCGCGCGGTGTTGCTGAAGCCATGCCATCATGCTGTTGCCTCCACGGCAGGCTGCAGGCCGGCCTGGGGTGCAGACGTGTCGATCACGCGTCCACCTTCCAGGTAGATCACCCGTTCGCCGCTGGCCAGCAGCGTTTCGTCATGGGTGGCGATTACGCAGGTCACGCCCACGCCGTGGAAGGCGCGCAATGCGTCCAGTACGGTATTGGCTGTTGCACGATCGAGGTTGGCAGTCGGTTCGTCGGCCACGATGATCTGCGGACGATTGACGATGGCACGTGCGATGGCCACGCGCTGCTGCTCGCCGCCTGAAAGCTCCAGCGGCATGCTGGGGGCGTGCGCCAACAGTCCGACCTTGTCGAGTGCCGCACGCGCACGGCGTTCCGCGTCCGCGCGTGGCGTGGCTGTTACCAGCAGCGGCAGCATCACGTTGGCCAGCACGCTGCGGTCGTTGAGCAGAGTCTGCTGCTGGAACATCAGGCCGAGCTTGCGGCGCAGATAGGGCAGGCCGGATGGCTTGAGGCGGCCGATGTCCTGCCCATTGACGGTAACCTGGCCCGAACTGGGACGTTCGATGCCGGCGATCATCTTGAGCAGGGTCGACTTTCCGGCGCCCGAGGGGCCGGTCAGGTAGACCCACTCGCCGCGGGCGATTGACAGCGTGATGTCGGACAGCGCCGCGTGGTCGCGACCGTACAGTTTAGAGACCTGGCGAAATTCGATCATGTGCTCAGAAGCGCTTCGACGAATTCCTCGGCCGAGAAAGCCTGCAGGTCTTCGATCTTCTCGCCCACGCCGATGAAGTACACCGGTACGGGGCGTGTCTTTGCGATTGCGGCGAGCACGCCGCCCTTGGCCGTGCCGTCGAGCTTGGTGACGACGAGGCCGCTCAGCTGCAGGGCATCATCGAAAGCCTTGACCTGCGCCAGTGCGTTCTGGCCGGTGTTGCCATCGATGACCAGCAAGACTTCATGCGGCGCCGAAGGCATGGCCTTGCCGATCACGCGACGGACCTTCTTCAATTCTTCCATCAGATGCAGCTGGGTTGGCAGGCGGCCGGCGGTATCGATCATGACAACGTCAATCTTGCGCGCGCGCGCCGACTGCACGGCGTCGAAGGCGATGGCGGCCGGGTCGCCCGACTCCTGTGCAACGACGGATACGTTGTTGCGCTCACCCCAGATGGCGAGCTGCTCGCGCGCGGCGGCGCGGAAGGTGTCGCTCGCCGCCAGCAGGACCGACTGCCCGTGTGCCTGCAGGTGCTTGGCCAGCTTGCCGATGGTCGTGGTCTTGCCGGCGCCGTTGACGCCCGCAATCATCATCACCAGCGGCTGCTGGCGACCCAGCACCATCGGCTTCTCCAGCGGGCGCAGCAGATCGACCAGCACGGTACGCAGCGCGAACTTGACCTGCTGCGCATCGGTCAGACGCTCGGACTTGACCTTCTTTTTCAGCGCGTCGAGCACATGCTGCGTCGCTTCCACGCCCGCATCGGCCATCAGGAGGGCTGCTTCCAGTTCGTCGTACAGGTCGTCGTCGATGCGCGCACCGACGAACAGCGTGGTCAGGTTGCTCGAGGTCTTGGAC
>JAEZHR010000285.1 GCA_023416415.1 Pseudomonadota bacterium | reverse complement strand
TCTTTAGCTCTTCGATTCTTTGGCTCTTCGGTGGAGCGTTGCGGCTGTTGCTTTGTGCGAGCCGGTCGCGCCGTCTGGAGGCGGCAAGCGCGACCGCACTAATGAAGAAAGCCGGTCAGGGGGCTTGTTGGCGAATGAAAGCGGTCGTCCATGGCAAGAAGACATAACCATAATCGCCGGATCGGGAGAATTATCCGACGTGTCGCTGCGCTCGCACCAGAAGCGGCAAGCCCGAACAGCGCCTACTTCACGATCCGATAGCAAGGGTGATAGGCCGTCCCCGGCAGCTTCATTCTCTTCTGCGCAACGAAGGATGCCAGCAGGATATCCATCTCTTCCATGATGGCGCGATCTCCCCGGATCTCGAACTGCCCGTGCCGTTCCACCGCAAGAATTCCCTTTTCCTTCACATTCCCCGCCACGACCCCTGAAAAGGCACGTCGCAGATTCGCCGCCAGCTGATGTGGTGCCTGGTCCTTGCCCAGGTTCAGGTTGCTCATGTTCTCGTGCGTGGGGTCGAACGGGCGCTGGAACTCGTGATCGATCTTGAGGAGCCAGTTGAAGTAGTAGGCGTCGCCACGCACCTTCCGGAACTCCCGTACGGCACGGATGCCCGCCTGCATTTCCTGCGCCACGAGTTCCGGATCGTCGATGATGATGTCGTAGCGCTTGCGCGCCGTGTCTCCCAGCGTTGCGCCGATGAAATGATCAATCTGGCGGAAATAATCCTGCGACGCTTCAGGGCCGGTGAAGATCAGCGGAAAGGGCAGGCTGGCATTGTCGGGGTGCAGCAGAATGCCGAGGATGTGCAGGATTTCCTCGGCCGTCCCGACGCCGCCGGGGAAGACGATGATGCCGTGACCGGCACGCACGAACGCTTCGAGGCGCTTCTCGATGTCCGGCATGATGATGAGATCGTTGACGATGGGGTTCGGCGATTCGGCGGCGATGATGCCGGGTTCGGAGATGCCGATGTAGCGCCCGTCGGCAATGCGCTGCTTTGCATGGGAGATGGCAGCGCCTTTCATCGGCCCCTTCATCGCGCCGGGTCCGCAACCCGTGCAGATGTCGAGGGCACGCAGTCCGAGCTGGTAGCCGACCTGTTTGGAATAGTCGTATTCCTCGCGCGAGATCGAGTGTCCGCCCCAGCACACCACCAGATTGGGGTTGACCTGGGGGCGCAGAACACCGGCGTTGCGCAGGATGTGGAATACGGCGTCGGTGATGCCTTCGGACGTGTTGAGATCGAACAGCGGGTTGCCGAAGACCTCATCGGCCACGTAGATGACGTCGCGCAACACTGCGAACAGGTGTTCGTGGATGCCCTTGATCATCTTGCCGTCGACAAAGGCATGCGCCGGCGCGCCTTTGATGTCGAGCTTGATGCCGCGTTCGCGCTGGACGATGGCGATCTCGAACTCGGGATAGCGCTCCAGCAGTTCCCGGCCGTCATCCAGCGGGCTGCCGCAGTTCAGCACGGCAAGGGCGCTGTTGCGAAAGAGGGTGTAAAGGCCGCCCTGGCTGGTATCGAGAAGCTTGGCGACTTCGGCCTTGGAGAGGATTTCCAGTTGCCCTTCGGGCGAGATCAGTGCGTCGACGACGAGATGTTTCATGACTGGCGTGGGTTGAGGCAAGGTGCTCAGCTTAGCAAATCCGGCTTGCCGCAGGGACGACTTGCGTCACGCAAAGGCGGCACGAACATTTCCGCATCGTCCGCGTCGAACTTGCTGACGTGCCCCTCGCGAACTTCTCATGCACGAACCCGACTATACGGAAGATTTCGAAGAGCTCCTGCGTTTGCAGGCGCTGGAACGCTATAAGGTACTTGACTCGGCTCCCGAGCCGCAGTTCGACGATCTGGCCCGGTTGGCCGCGACGGTCTGCGGCACACCGATGGCCGCAATCTCGCTGATCAGCAAGGATCGCCAGTGGTTCAAGGCAGGCTTCGGATTTGCTCCGACCCAGATGCCGCGCCACGTTTCGTTCTGCGATATCGTGCTGCGCCAGCGGCGCACGCTCGTGGTTGCGGATGCGCGCGAAGACCCGCGCTTCGCGGATCATCCCTTCGTCGCCGGAGAACAGGGTGTCCGGTTCTACGCCGGCACTCCGCTCGTGACCGGCGATGGTTATGTGCTGGGCACGCTGCATGTGTTCGACCGCGAGCCGCGGGGCCTGGATGGGCAACAGGAGCACGCGCTGCGCATGCTTGCGGAGCAGGTTGTCGCTCAGCTGGAGTTGCGTCGTACGCTGGCGCAGATGGACGAGATGCTGGAAGAGCGCGAAAAAGTCCAGGAATTTCTGCGACGCTCGCATCAGGAACTGGAGCGTGTGGTGCAGGTACGCACCGTCGAGGTTCGACATGCGCATCGCGACTTGCAGACCGAGTTCGAACGCACCTTGCGCGAGGCTTCCTTTTCCCAGGCGCTGATCGACAGTCTGCCGGGCATCGTCTATGTGGTCGACGACCAGCGTCGCCTGTTGCGCTGGAATCGCCGTTTCGAGATCGTGTGTCGGCTCGCTCCGCATGAGTTGCTGCACCGGCGTCTGGAAGAGTGTCTTGCCGGGCCACAGGATCGGAAAAAACTGGCGGACGCCATCATGCTGGCGCTGGAAGGGCAGCCCATGCGGACCGAGGCGGAATTGCTGGCCGGTGACGGTCGTCACATTCCCTACTATTTCACGGGCACCCGCATCGAAATCGAAGGCAGAGCCCTGGTGTGCGGCATGGGTATCGACATCACCGAGCGCCAGCGGGCGGAAGAGGCGATCCGTCTGCGCGACCGCGCGATCCAGGCCAGCGTCAATGCCATTATCATCACCGATCTGACCGGTCGCATCGTCTATGCGAATCCGGCCTTCGAGCGGATCACCGGGTATTCGATTGCCGAAGCCATCGGACGCAACTGCCGCTTTCTGCAAGGGAACGATCGTGAGCAGCCGGGACGCACCTTGATGCGCGAAGCGATTGTGCGACAGGAAGAAAGCAAGGTTCTGCTGCGCAACTACCGCAAGAACGGTGAGCTGTTCTGGAACGACATCCACATTGCGCCCGTGCGCGATCCGGAAGGTAAGGTCACGCATTTCGTCGGCGTGATCAATGACGTGACGGCGATCAAGTATTACGAACGTGAGCTCGAACGCCACGCCCGCTTTGATACGCTGACCGCGTTGGTCAATCGCAAGGTGCTGCTGGAACAGGTGCATGGCGCCATCGAGCAGGCCCAGCGTGACGGCCGCAGCTTCGCTGTCGGCTTCATCGATCTCGACAACTTCAAGTTCATCAACGAAAGCCTCGGCCACTCCGTCGGAGACGAGTTGCTCAAGCGGGTCGCCCGACGCCTGTACGATTGTCTGGGCAATGAGGGCACGATCGCGCGCTATGGCGGCGACGAATTCGCATTCGTGCTGTTTGGACAGGAAAGCGAACAGGACGCGGTGGTGCTGGTGGAGCGCTTGCGAACGACTGTGGACCAGCCGATCCGTGTGGGAAAACACAAGTTTCACGTGAGCTGCAGCATCGGCCTGTCCTTTTATCCACGCGACGGACATGATGGCGACACCCTGCTCAAGAACGCCGATGCCGCCATGCATCGAGCCAAGGAGCGCGGGCGCAACAACATCCAGCTCTTCGATCCTGCCATGAACAGGCGCGTGAATGAACGCCTGTCACTGGAGGCGCGCATGCGCCAGGCGCTGGAGCACGAGGAGTTCGTCGTGCACTATCAGCCCAAGCTGGACCTGCGCAGCGGCCGCGTGGCCGGCGTCGAAGCACTCCTGCGCTGGATTCCGGCGGATGCGAACATGAAGCCGGTTTCACCCGCCGTATTCATTCCGCTGGCCGAAGAGACCGGGCTGATTCAACCCATAGGCGAGTGGGTGCTGCACACGGTGTGCAAACAGACGCGCGCGATGCAGGATATGGG
>JAEZHR010000023.1 GCA_023416415.1 Pseudomonadota bacterium | reverse complement strand
ACGGCGCAGAGCATGCTCTGCGAAACCCCGTTCTCATCCCCCTGCAAGGGGAAGGAGTCTTTCCGTTCTCCGGGATACCTGTGCAATTTAACTGGATGACCCGCTAATCCCGGAACCTGCGCGCCGCATCCAGCGCCAGCCCGCTGCCGATGCTCCCGAACACATCGCCTTCCACGCGCTGCGCCGCAGGCAGCAGCGCCGCAATGCGCTCGCGCAGCAGCGGCACGCCGCTGGAGCCGCCGGTGAAGAACACGGTATCGACCGCATCCGCCGCCAGCCCCGCTGAAGCCAGCAGGCCACGTACTGTGTTCTCGATGCCATCGACCAGATGCGAAATCGCGCCGTCGAACCCGGCACGCTGCAGCGGCAGCTGCAGCTCCGCCCCGAGCCGGTCCAGCGGCAGCGTGGCCTCGTCCTGCGCGGACAGCGCGATCTTCCCTTCCTCGACCTGAATCGCGAGCCAGTGGCCGTCGCGCTGATCGATCAGCTTCAGCAGCAGATCAAGCTTGTCGCGCTCGCAGGCGTCGCGCGCGATGTCCTGCAGCTCGCGCCAGACCTTCTGCGTGTAGGCGAAGTTGATCGTGTGCCAGGTCGCAAGGTTGAAGTAATAGCTCGACGGCACTTCCAGCCCGCTCGCCAGCCGGCTGCCCAGCCCGAGCAGTGGCATTGCCGCCGCCAGGCTCAGATACTTGTCGAAATCGGTGCCGCCGATGTGCACGCCGGCGTTGGCCAGAATGTCCTCGCGCCGGTCCGGCTTCGCCGCCCGATCCGGCCCCAGCCGCACCAGAGAAAAGTCCGAGGTCCCGCCGCCGATGTCGGCAATCAGCACCAGCTCCTCGCGTTCGATGCGCGATTCGTAATCGAAGGCCGCCGCAATCGGCTCGTACTGGAACAGCACCTCCCGAAAACCCGCCGCCCGCGCAATCTCTTCCAGCGTCGCCTGCGCCTGCCGGTCGGCCGCATCGTCGTCATCGACGAAGCGCACCGGCCTGCCGAGCACCGCCTGCGTGAACGACTCCCCGGCCGCCAGCTCCGCACGGCGCTTCAGTTCGCGCACGAACAGGCCGAGCAGCTCGCGAAAGGGCAGCGCGCGCCCGTCAACCTCGGTCTGGCCGTCGATCAGCGAAGTGCCGAGCAGGCTCTTCAGCGAACGCATCAGCCGGCCTTCGTAGCCGGCCAGGTAATCGGCGAGCGCGGCCCGGCCGAACAGGGTCTTGTCGTCGTCGGCATTGAAGAAGACGACCGAAGGCAGCGTCGGACGCCCGTCTTCCAGCGGCAGCAGCGCAGGCTGGCCGGGACGGTGGAATCCGACGGTGGAGTTCGAGGTGCCGAAGTCGACGCCGCAGGCGAGGGACATGTGGGAAGTTCCGGAATGGAATAGAGAAGGGCGCTCATGATACGGGAGTTGGGCGGCATTGATGCCCGTCATGACCTGCCTTGGCAGGTGCACAGGCCTTCAGCACATGCATGTGATGAGTCCGCCGCGTCGGGCAAATACCTCGCCAGGGCTGCCACGAAGGCTTGGGGCCGGCCAATGGTCTTCCTCACGAGCCACAACGCCTTGCATTCATTCGATACTTCGACTAGCATCGAACCATCATATTTCAATGAATATCGAAATGAATGCTCAAGATGTAGTCTCGGCCTTGGCGGCGCTCGCGCAGGACTCCCGCCTCGCCATATTCCGATTACTTGTCCAGGCGGGTCCCTCCGGGCTTTCAGCTTCGAGAATTGCTGATGCGCTCGGCATTGCGCCCTCGTCTTTGTCCTTCCACCTCAAGGAACTGCTGCGCGCGGAAATGGTGACCCAGACACGGGAGGGACGCTCGCTGATCTATGCGGCCAACTTTCAGACGATGAATGGCCTCATTCGGTTTCTGACCGAAAACTGTTGCGGCGGGAACGTTTGCTCTCCTGTCCGTGTTCCCGCCTGTTCCGAAGAAGGAGCCTGCTCATGAAGCGCCTGCACGTACACGTCTCCGTAGACAACCTGGCAGAGAGCATCAAGTTTTACTCGGGGATGTTTGCCAGCGCGCCGACAGTCGTAAAAGACGACTACGCGAAATGGATGCTGGAAGATCCTCGGGTGAACTTCGCCATCTCCCGGCGGGGTGCCGAAATTGGCCTGAATCATCTGGGCATCCAGGTCGATTCCGCCACGGAACTTGAGGAGATGCATTGTCGGCTGGGGGCATTGCAAGCGGACCTGGAGAAGGAAGAAGCCGTCGCCTGTTGCTATGCCAGGTCAGACAAGTATTGGGTGAACGACCCGTCCGGCATCGCATGGGAAACCTTCAACACGCTCGACACCATTCCTGTCTTTGGCGAGCCAGACAAGACGGCGACGCCGGGAGGAAGTGAGGCGTGCTGCGTTCCCTTTGCAAAGTCGAAAGCCCCCATAAACGAGAAGGCTCAGTGCTGTGGATCGAATTCCGGGGATGCCAGGCCAGCATCCTGCTGCTAGGCATGCGTCCGAATCGATTCTCTCGGTGCGGGCGGAAGGCCGCTTGTTAGGGCCCAGCTGCTGCCACAGAGGCCCGCGCGCTCAAGAGGGGTATCGCGGCTTATCTGCCAAGCGTCGTGGCGGCAGACTCATTTGCTCGAAGCGGATACCAAACGATACCGTCAGGCCCGCCTAACTCGGTTCACTGCCCGGCCTTCAGGGAAGCGCGACACATTCATCATTTGCACCACCATGACAACAACACACACAACTGCCGTCGCCGGCGGTCCTTCCCCGGCAATCGGATTCTTCGAGCGCTACCTCACCATCTGGGTAGCACTTTGCATTGTTGCCGGCATCCTGCTTGGCAAAGCGCTTCCGGGAATCTTCCAGGGCATTGCGCAGCTCGAGGTCGCTCGGGTCAACATTCCAGTGGGAGTTCTGATCTGGGTGATGATCATTCCGATGCTCATCAAGATCGACTTCGGGGCGCTTTCCCAGGTCAAGGGCCACTGGCGCGGCATTGGTGTCACGCTTGCCGTCAACTGGCTGGTCAAACCCTTCTCGATGGCTTTGCTCGGGTGGATATTCATCCGTCACGTCTTCGCGGGATGGCTGCCCGCTGACCAGCTGGACAGCTACATTGCGGGACTCATCCTGCTGGCGGCGGCGCCGTGCACGGCGATGGTCTTCGTCTGGAGCCAGCTCTGCAAAGGCGATCCATACTTCACCCTGTCTCAGGTTGCGCTCAACGACGCCATCATGATCGTGGCGTTCGCACCCCTGGTTGCGCTGCTGCTCGGCCTGTCGTCCATCGCTGTGCCGTGGGAAACGCTGATTACCTCGGTCGGCCTGTACATCATCGTCCCGGTCATGCTTGCTCAGCTGATCCGCAGGGCGCTGCTTGCCAAGGGGCCGGGGCATCTGGAGCGCGCAGTGGGAAGACTCGGACCGTTCTCGATCTCGGCGCTGCTTCTGACGCTTGTCCTTCTGTTTGCTTTCCAAGGCGAGGCCATCACCGAACAGCCGCTGGTCATCGCCATTCTGGCGGTGCCCATCCTGATTCAGGTGTTCTTCAACTCCGGCCTCGCATATCTGCTGAATCGCAAGCTCGGTGTCGCCCACTGCGTGGCGGGCCCGTCGAGCCTTATCGGTGCGTCAAATTTTTTCGAGCTGGCTGTCGCTACCGCCATCAGCCTGTTCGGCCTCGAGTCCGGCGCAGCGTTGGCCACCGTCGTTGGTGTCCTGATCGAGGTTCCCGTGATGCTGTTGGTGGTCGGCGTCGTCAATCGCACGCAGCATTGGTACGAAGCAAAGGCATAGGCACTATGGATATCAGGATTTATCACAACCCCGGCTGCGGCACGTCCCGCAATACTCTTGCGCTCATCCGGAATGCCGGGGTCGAGCCGCAGGTCATCGAGTACCTGAAGACTCCACCCAGCCGGCAAGAGCTGAAGGAAATGATTGCAGCAGCCGGATTGACGATTCGCGAAGCAATCCGGGAAAAAGGGACGCTATATGCGGAACTCGGCCTGGACAACCCGGCGCTGACTGACGAGGAACTGCTCGACGCGATGCTCGCCAATCCGGTTCTCATCAATCGTCCCTTTGTCGTCACCCCGCTTGGTGCCAGGTTGTGCCGTCCATCCGAGGCGGTGCTGGACATCCTCCCATTGCCTCAGATGGGACCGTTCAACAAGGAAGACGGGGAAGCGGTCATCGACAGCGAAGGCAGGAGGGTCAAAGAAAATGGCTGACCTGTCGAACCTCCCCAACGTCAGCGGACCACATCTGGACATTCCTGCCGTGGAGAAGCTGGATGCGGCGAAGCCCTCGACGCACCCGCCCCGCATTCTGCTGCTGTACGGCTCACTGCGCGAGAAGTCCTACAGCCGCCTGCTCACTTTGGAAGCGGAGCGCATCCTGCGGCACTTTGGTGCTGAAACGAGAGTCTTCGATCCTCACGGGCTCCCGATGGTAGACAGCTGCGGCGCGGATCACCCGAAGGTGCAGGAACTGCGCAGCCTCTCGGCCTGGTCCGAGGGGCAAGTGTGGTGCAGTCCCGAGCGCCACGGTGCGATGACCGCCGTATTCAAATCCCAGATCGATTGGCTGCCGCTGGAAGTCGGAGGCGTTCGGCCAACCCAAGGCCGAACCCTGGCTGTCATGCAGGTATCGGGCGGCTCCCAGTCATTCAATGCGGTGAACCAGCTCCGGGTACTCGGCCGGTGGATGCGGATGGTGACGATTCCGAACCAGTCTTCCGTGGCCAAGGCGTATCAGGAGTTCGACGATAACGGCCGCATGAAGCCGTCGGCGTACTACGATCGTCTGGTCGATGTGATGGAAGAGCTTTACAAGTTCACCCTGCTTGTGCGGGACCGCTCGGACTACCTGACGAGCCGCTACAGCGAACGCAAGGAAGCGTTTCCGGAATTGGCCACAAGCCTTGCGGCAGCTGCAATGAGCCATGAAGCCGACCAGGACGAGACAAAGGATGAACTGGAGTAGTTCCGGGTAAACCGGGGACAGGCTGCGGCTTCAACGCGCCTTCACAGCCACAGAAAATGTCTGAAAACGCGCACTTCTGAAAGCGGGGCTGTTTCTCATTTCGGCGCAAACCATCACGCAGTCGCGCAGCAAGCAGCCGGCTTGTATCGCAAATTTCCATCAATTTGCAGCGGTTGCAGTTTCCTTGGAGAATCATATGTTTTAAGAAGTAGTTAACAAGGAGCGAGACTTGAAGTTGCGACACAAGATGGCCCTATGCATGGCCGCCGTTTTTTTCCTGTTTACCGTTGCGCTCGGGATGGCCATTTCCGGCATGCAGAACGCGACCACAAAATTCGAGGCGTTCATTCAGCATGACCAGGCCTTTCTCCTGGAAACCAATACGCTCTATGCGCAGGGGTTGCAGATGGGGCAGGCGCTGCGCAACGTGATCCTGGATCCATCGAATCAGCAGGCCTACAAGAACCTGGATGCCGCGCGCGAGGCGTTCAGGAAGGCCTTGCCCGCAGCCCAGTCGCTTGTGCAAGCGGACAGTGCGGAGGGCAAGGTGCTGGCGAAAATCCAGGCGCTGCACAAGCAACAGGCGGAGATTCAGGACAAGGTCGTCGGCCTGGCCAAGACGGATCAGGCGGCGGCGATTGCAATGCTCAACGGGCAGGAGACGCCTTTGTGGCGCCAGATTCGGGGCGATCTGCTCGTACTCATCAAGGAGAGAAACGCCGCGGTCGACCGCAGCAAAGGCGAACTGGCGGCAAACACCCAGCGCATGCTCACGCTGAGTCTGGCGCTTGCCGCCGGCGCCGTTGTCATCGGCGCCGGCATCTCGTTATGGCTCACCCGCAACGTCATGCGGCAACTCGGGGGCGAGCCGGAC
>JAEZHR010000235.1 GCA_023416415.1 Pseudomonadota bacterium | reverse complement strand
TTCTTACCCATCATGCCTCGGTCGTTGCGGGCGAAGCCCCGCCCGACGCTTCCGTTTCCGCACTGCTGCACTGACTGCATGCAATACGCCGACATCGTCGATTTCGCTGATTACATCGCTCCCAGTTGGCTGCCCGGCGGGCACCTTCAGACCATCTTGCCGGCCACGCTCATGCGCAAGCCGCAGGTCGACTACCGGCGCGAACGCTGGAACACGCCGGACGGCGATTTCATTGATGTCGATTTCGTCGACGGCCAGCCGGGCAAACCCTTCCTCGTACTGTTTCATGGCCTTGAAGGCTCGTCGAACAGCCACTATGCACGCGCCCTGATGGCGCACATCGCAGCGCAAGGCTGGTCCGGCGCCGTGCCACACTTCCGTGCCTGCTCCGGCGAGATGAACCTTGCGCCGCGCTTCTACCATTCGGGCGACGCTCAGGAGATCGACTGGATCGCGCGCCGCCTCGCGCAGGACCGCCGGCGCAGCGGCAAATTCTTCGCCACCGGCGTCTCACTCGGCGGCAATGCCCTGCTGCGCTGGCTGGGTGAATCACAGCACCAGGCCAATTTCGTAGACGCGGCCTGCGCGATCTCCGCGCCGCTCGATCTCGCTGCCGGTGGCGCTGCGCTCTCGCGCGGGCTGGGCATGATCTACACCCGCGTCTTCCTGCGCACGCTGAAGCCGAAATCACTGCAGAAGCTCGCCCAGCATCCCGGCCTGTTCGACGCCGAAGCACTGCGACGTGCGCGCAACCTCTATGAGTTCGACAACGTGGTGACTGCCCCGCTGCACGGCTTTCGCGATACCGACGACTACTGGCACCGCGCCAGCGCCAAGCACGTTCTGGCCGACATCGCGGTACCGACGCTGATACTCAACGCACAGAACGACCCTTTCCTCCCCGGCCACCACTTGCCCCGCAGCGCCTCGAAGCACGTGACCCTCGATTACCCGAAGCACGGGGGGCATGTCGGCTTCGCGATCGGCGCACTACCGGGGCAGATCAACTGGCTGCCGCAGCGTATCCAGCAATTCCTTGAATCGGCGTAAGCATATGGACGACATCGTCAGGCAAGCGATGGCCAAATGGCCGAACGTTCCCCACTGCTACGGCTGGCTGGCTCTCGATGCGCGCGGTGTCTGGCGCATGCGTGACGACCGCGCTCAGGCACTGAGCCTGCCCGGCGATCCAATCCGCAACGCGGCGCTGGTCGCCTTTATCAACCGCAACTACCTGCACGACGAACAGGGCCGCTGGTACTTTCAAAACGGTCCGCAGCGGGTGTACGTGAACCTTGAAGCCACGCCCTACATCGCGCGCACCGATCCGGCTCAAGGCTTCGTGCTGCATACCGGCGAAGCATTGGAGACGCTCGACGCAGCATGGCTGACCGATGACGGTCAGATGGTTCTGAAGAGCGCAGAGAAGCTGACGATGGTGGATGACCGCGATATGGCGCAGTGCCTGTCACATCTGCGCATCGATGGCCGCGAAGCTGGCGACGACGAGATCATGCTGTGGCTTGACGGTTTGCACACCATCCGCCTGGGCCTGCATTGGCGTGGCCGCACTTTGCCGGTTGAGCGTCTCGCGCGCGCCTCGCTGCCGGAGCGCTTCGGCTTCAACCCGCAACCGAGACCGTAGCGCGCCGGCTCATTGCCCCGGCCGCTCTTCCTTCAGTATTTCGGTCCAGCGAGCCTTGAATTCGCGCTCGCGCGCATCGATCACGGCAAGGTCGTGAAACTCCGCGTCGCCTGCGTCACGTGCGATCCGCAGTTGTTCGATCGCTCCGGGCAGACTCCCCGTCAAGGCATAGGATTCCGCCAGCGCCAGGTGCTGCAAGGCCTTCTTGCCTTGCACGGCATAGGCACGCGCCAATTGATTCTGCAGCCTTGCGTCCGAACGATACATCTGCGTCTGTTCGCGCAGGTAGGCCACGGCATCGGCTGCGCGGCCGGCGTCGATCAACGCGTCAGCATATTGCCTGGCCAATACGCGCGACAGCGGAAAGCGCGTGCGCGCCGCATCCGCCATGGCTACCGCTTCGGCCGGCGCCCCCGCAGCCAACCTGATTTCGATCGCCAGACTCGCCAGCGCAACGTTCTCCGTGCCGGCGAGCTTGAACGCCTGATCAAACCGCTCCTGCGCCGAGTCGGTCGCGCGCTCGTGCAGCGCGATCATTGCCCGGCCATACCAGGCTGCAGCCTGCTCGCGTGCGCCGCCATGGCGCAACTGGTTGTCGAATGCCACCGCCGCATCGCGCAACCCCTGCGGAGAAGGATCCTGCAGAACGCGTACACGCGCCCGCATCAGGTGAAAGTCAAGACTGTCGAGGTGCTGGCGGTATCGGTCATCTCGGGTACGTGCCTGAATGTCGGCGATACGCTCGGTGGTCAGCGGGTGGGAACGCAGATAGACAGGGCCGTCCGAATAGGCGCGCGTCGCGTTCTGCAGGCGCCCGAAGAAACTCACCATGCCGGCAGTGTCCAGTCCCGACGAGCGCAGAATCTGCAGGCCGACCCGGTCCGCCTCGCGCTCGGCGTCGCGATTGAAGCGCAATTGCCGGTCAATTGCCAGCCCCTGCCCCCCCATCGCAATGGCCGCACCCGCATCCGGACTCGAACTTGCGACCAGCGCCCCGAGCACGAGGGCCGCCAGCGGAATCAGTGCATCCTGCCGGTACTGCCCGAGCATGCGCGCGATGTGACGCTGCGAGACGTGTCCGATTTCATGCGCCAGCACCGACCCCAGTTCGGACTCCGACTGCGCCGCAAGCACTAAGCCGCTATGCACGCCGATGAACCCGCCCGGCAGCGCGAACGCATTGAGCATGCGGTCGCGCACCGGAAAGAAGAAGTAATCAAAGGCCCCCTCCCCGCGCGCCTCCGGATGCGAGGCCACCAGTCGCGCGCCGAATTCGTTCAGGTACTCGATCAAGGGGCCATCGTCGAGATAATTGCGATCGCGCCGGATGTCGCGCATGATCTGCTCGCCGAGACGGCGCTCCATCAGCGGCGACAACTCCGCGCGCTCGGCATCGCCGAGGCTTGGCAACGCCTGCGCGTGGGCAGGTCCGTGCGCCGCCGGAACGGAGGCAATCAGCAGGAACGCAAGACTGATCGTGCGCAACAGGACCGTGGCACGAGTGGAAATGGCGGTGTTTTTCACGGTGCTATGATACCCGCCACCCCGAATCGGACAAGCAGGCCCACATCCCGTTACCCATGAACAAAGAGAAAGATTCCACTACGCAGAGCGACGAGACCGGCAACGGCCTGACGCACTTCGACGAAAGCGGACAGGCACATATGGTGGACGTCGGCGCCAAGGCCGAGACCCACCGCGTGGCGGTTGCAACCGGCACGATACGCATGAAGCCGGAGACGCTGGCCATCATTCAGGCGGGAACGGCGAAGAAGGGCGATGTGCTGGGCGTGGCGCGGATCGCGGCGATCATGGGGGCAAAGCGGACCAGCGATCTGATTCCGCTTTGTCATCCGCTGGCGCTGACGAAAGTCGCCGTGGATTTCGTTACTGAGCAAGTGCCCGCAAGAATCCGATGCATGGTGCGTGTGGAGACGATTGGCAAAACCGGGGTAGAAATGGAAGCGCTCACTGCCGTTCAAGTCGCCTTGCTGACTATTTACGACATGTGCAAGGCGGTCGACAAAGGAATGGTGATGGAAGAGATTCGCCTGGTGGAGAAACAGGGTGGGAAGTCGGGCTATTGGGCCTTACCGGCAGAGAAATAAGCCTTCGGTCCCATCGCTCGGCGATGCAGCTTGGCGCGTGCTAATCAAAGTTGACACGCGGAGTTTGTCCACTAAACCTCGACTCGAACAGATCAACACAATCAAAGATTGCAAAATAAGAAAGCCGTGCAATCCGCATTTGCGGTTGCACGGCTTCAAACCTTAGGGCTTAGCTGGAACTGGAATCTGAGCAATTCAGATCCAGCCGCGAGCTATTGCTACCTTAGTTCCCCAAAGTACCAGCACAGGTCTTCGGACGAACCGCTGAATCATCGATGTCAGAGCTGCAATTCCAAGCACCGCTGTCGGCCAAATAGCTGAAGCGAAGTTGCTTGCCGCTCAGCTTGTTCGATACGCCGTCCGTCCTGAAAGTCGCCGTGAGGTTGCAGGAATTATCTGCAGCTCCCGTCTCTGCCACGATGCTCTCAACATAATTGCCCGTGAGAACAAGATTGTTGCTGGGATGCAAAGCTCCTGCCGGCTGCCCCACAACGTTGTTAGCCGGATCTGCTTCGACTTCGTCCTCAGTACTACACGCTCTATCCATAGTATTGTTGGACAGCGCTTCTGCCAGCGGCACCTTGAGACCGCCCAGCAGGGTCATGCCTTCCGACGCTTGCGCACGAGCGGTGTAGTCCTGGTACGCAGGCAGCGCAACGGCTGCGAGAATGCCGATGATCGCCACGACAATCATCAATTCGATCAGTGTGAAACCGCGCTGAGCGGAATGAACAACTTTCTTCAGTTTCATTTCTTTCTCCCTTAGAGATGCTGGCAGAAATTTGCCACCCCCAGCAC
>JAEZHR010000225.1 GCA_023416415.1 Pseudomonadota bacterium | reverse complement strand
TGCATAAGCCGCGCGTGGTCTTTTCATGCAGGCCGGTTCCATTGGGTGCGCATCGATGCATGCCGCCGACACCGGCGCGTGGCTCAGAATGCGTAGCCGAGGCTGAAGATCAGCGCACTGTCCAGCTTTTCGTTGCCGGGCACCGGGCGATGGTCGTAGTCCAGACTGAGCTGCGTGCTGACGCTGATGCCGCGCGCGATTGGCACGCGCACGCCGAGCCGGGTGCGCAGCAGGGCGTCCCTCACGTTGCGCAGGCTGATGTCGAGGTCGTGGTACTGAAAATAGATCAGCTTGCCGCCCAGGAAGCGCCGGTCGTACTTCAGCCCCAGTCCGAGGCCCGGGAAGGCCCGGTCGGGCGCATTGGCCTGGTTTTCGTGTACGAAGGACAGACCGGCCTGGCCGGCCAGACGGGTCACTGCACCATCGATGAACTGACGACCGTAACCGGCTCCGAGCGTGGTGCGCAGATCCAGGTCCGCCAGTTCATCGCGCTCGGCCTTGGCGCTGACGAACAGGTAGTCGCGGGTGCCGATGAAGCTGTCGTACTGGGCACGCAGACGTTGCGTCGATGCGGTGGTGGCGCCGCCGGCGTGTGCTTCGTTGATTTCCATCCCGAGGCTGTAGCGGTAGGCTGGCGCACGTGCCTCGAAGCTGCCGATGAAGTTGAACTGCGTGTCGTCGCTGTTGCCGCGGTTGAGGGTGCCGCCAAGGTCGATCTGGCCGCTGGTGACGAGTCCCGCTTCACGCTCCGGCGGCGCAAGCGCGGCGAGAGCATTGCGTGCGATCACGAAGCGGTTGCCGCCCGCCACCTCTATCGCGACGCCATCCTCGTTGACGGCAAGTTCGCCGCGCAGGCTCCGGCCGTCGTCCAGACGCAATTGCAGTTCGCCTTCGGATTCGAGGCGTCGGATGTGATCCCAGGGAATGTCGACTTTGCCGAACACGCCGGAGCGCAAGGTCAGCGTATTGCTTTCCAGTGCGACAACTTCGCCGGTAAGGCGATCGCCGTTGTCGAGAATGATGACTGCCGCCAGCGCTTGCTGCAGGCCAAGGAGTGCACCGGTGAAGAGGGAGAGGACGATTCCGGCCGCGCGTGTGCACGGCAGCGGTGGGTGAAACCTCATGCGGGAAGTTGCTCCTGAAACGATTGGGAGGGCAAGCGTAGCACGATGCAGCGTGCTGATTCACGGCATTGCTTTCCCTCAAGCTGCACGTTGCACGAATGTGCGCGACAATTGCGGCCCCATGAAGACACACGACAACACATTCGCGACCCCGGCATCTCGCTTCCTGCTGGTCGCTGCCCTGATCCTTGTTGCCATCAATCTGAGACCCGCCCTCACCACGGTCGGACCGGTGCTCGGCGCCATCCGCATCGATACCGGCCTGTCCGCCGCCGGTGCGGGTGCCCTGACGACCCTGCCGGTTCTGCTGTTCGGACTGATCGCGCCGCTCGGCCCCTTGCTGGCGCGCCGCTTTGCCGTCGAGCGCGTGGTCGTCGGCGGCCTGCTGGCGCTGACATGCGCCGCTGCGCTGCGCATGTTCTTCGGCTTGCCGGGATTGTTCATCGGCACCGTCCTGGTCGGTGCCAGCATCGGCGTCGTGATGGTGCTCTTGCCCGGCATCATCAAGCGGGATTTCGCCGACCGCGTCGGCACCATGACCGGGCTGTATTCGATGGCGCTGTGCCTGGGGGCGGCGATCGCGGCCGGGGTGGCGGTGCCGATCCAGGAACTGGCCGGAGGCGACTGGCGTGTCTCGCTTGGGATCTGGGCCATCCCGGCCTTGCTTGGTGCGCTGCTGTGGGCGGTGGCAACTGGCAAGCGCGCCTCGCGCGTGGCGGGGCAGCAAGTGCACGTACGCGGCATGTGGTCGAGCACGCTGGCCTGGCAGGTTGCGTTGTTCATGGGGTTGCAATCGACACTGGCCTACTGCGTGTTCGCCTGGCTGCCGTCCATCCTCGTCGATCGTGGCTTCACGCCGGCAGCTGCCGGTGCTGCGCTGTCGATTTCGATTGCGGTGCAGCTGGTCACCGCGCTTGGCGGCCCGTGGCTTGCCACGCGCGGGCGCGACCAGCGCGGCGCCGTGGTATTCACCATGGTGGCGACGGTCGGCGGATTGCTGGCCTGCATGTATGCCCCGATTGGGCAGATCTGGCTCTGGGCGGCGCTGCTTGGCCTGGGACAGGGAGCCTGTTTCTCGGTATCGATGATGCTGGTCGTGCTGCGTGCCCCGAGCGCCCAGGCAGTGGCATCCCTGTCCGGCATGTCGCAGCTGGTCGGCTACGTTCTGGCCGCATGCGGCCCGCTTCTGGCCGGCATGGCACGCGACATCTCGGGAGACTGGGACCTGGCTGCGGCCTTTTTCGTGTTCTGCGGGCTGGCCGGCACGATGGTGGGGATCGGCGCCGGCCGGGCGCGCCATGTGCAGGCGACGATCGAACCAGCCGGCGCCTGAAGATTCGGGGGCGGCACGGCGGGGCAGGGCCGGCAGCAATCAGCGGAATGCGATCGAAAAGTCATCGAGACGCCATCACGATGCCGGCGGCATGCAACATTGCCCTCGCGGCGTGCAGGCCTCGGCTATCATTTCGCGATGCATTCGAGACCTCTCCTGTCATCTCTCCTGCGCCGCTGGGATGTGGCCGTCCGGCACGAGCTGGCGAGCTGGTGGTATCTCGCCCTGTTCGGCGCGAGTGCGCTTGTTGTCGCGCTGTCCCCGTCGACCTATTCGCGACGTAACCGGGTTGCCATCGCCACCGAGATCTATGAAAGCACTTGGCGCATCCTGCCCTGGTTCGTGTCGCTCAGCGCACTGACCAGCCTGGTGCTCATCCGGATCGTCTTCGTCACCGCGCAAAGCTACGGCCTCTCGCAGTACGCACTGGAAATGATGGTGCGCGTGCTGGTGCTGGAACTTATCCCGCTGTCGGCTGCGCTGTTTGTTGCGCTGCGCGCCGGGATGGCATTCAGCGCCGGCGACCTGCCGCCCGCGTTGCCCGGACGGCCGGTGGAAGCGGCGAGCTTTCACGTCGGCGCGGTGCCGGAGGTGATTGCCAGCGTGTTCTCGGTAGTGAGTCTGGCCTTGGTCAGCAGTGCGCTGGTACTGGTGCTGGCCTATCTGAATGTCTACGGCCTGTCGCCCTGGGGATTGCCCGATTACACGCGTACGGTCGGGCGCGTCTTCGAGCCCGCCGTCACCGCTGGTTTTGCGTTCAGGACCGTCCTGTTCGGCATGGCCGTATCGATGATCCCGATATCCGCCATGCTGGAACTGGCACAGCGCCGCCGCGTGCATGCATCGACCATGCAGCCCGGCGCGGTGCGACTGTTCTTCGTCCTGTGTCTGATCGAAGCCGCTTCGCTCGCCATCAAATACATCTGAATCCATGGAACAACCCACCGAAACCTCCGACAGCGCTCCCGCCAACGTCGAATTCAAGGCAGTGTTGCTGCTGATCCTGCTCGCAAGCCTGATCGTCGGTTTTGTGCTCTACGTCATGTATGCGCGCGGGGTGTTCGAGCACACGCAGCGGCTCGTGCTGATTTCCGACGATTCGGAAGGCGTGATCGTCGGCATGGACATGACGTTTGCGGGCTTCCCGATCGGCCGCGTGACGCGCGTCGAACTCGCCGATGACGGCAAGGCGCGCATCCTGATCGAGGTGCCGGAAAAGGATGCCAAGTGGCTGCGCACCTCAAGCATCTTCACGCAGGAACGCGGGTTGCTCGGCGAGACGCGCATTCGTGCCTATACCGGCATCCTGACCGATCCGCCCTTGCCGCCGGGGGCCGAGCGCGAAGTCCTGCGCGGTGATACCAGCGCGGAGATTCCGCGTCTGGTTGCGACCGCGCGCAGCCTGCTCGAGAACATGGAGGCGATGACCGGTCCCGAATCGAGCATGAATGCGAGCCTCGCCAACCTGCAGGTGGCGACCGAGCGTCTGAACGGACGCTACGGTCTGCTTGGCGGCGCGCTTGGCAACAATGAAGACGCACAGAAGGTCATTGCGTCGATCGAACGCCTCAACACGCTGCTGGCCAATGCAGACGAACGCGTGTTCGGCAGGCAGGGCGTGATGGACGAGGTGCAAGCCGGGCTGCGTGAGGTCAACCTGATTCTGGCAGACGTGCGTCAGACGCTCAGAAACGTCGATGCAGTGCTGGCCGAGGCGCAAGCGGTCGGCGCCAATGTGCGCGCGGGCACCGAAGACCTGGGCACGCTGCGCGACGAAGTCGATGCCAGCCTGCGCAAGGTCAATGAGATGCTGGACGAGATCAACCGCAAGTGGCCGTTTGCGGGCAAGCGCAAGGAGATCACGCTGCCATGATGCGATTTGCCGAATACGTCCACGCCATCCGCTGCGTTCGGGCGCTTCGCTGCCTGCCCGCCCTGGCCCTGCTGGCCTCCTGCGCGAGCGGACCACCCACGCCGGTCTGGCAAAGCGACGCGTACGATGCATTGC
>JAEZHR010000183.1 GCA_023416415.1 Pseudomonadota bacterium | reverse complement strand
ACGTAAGACAGCCAGACCAGACGCACCGAATACCACGCAAAGTAGATTGCGATGGCCGAGCCGGCCAGAAGGCACCAGTAATCAAGAATCTTGCGCGGCGTGCCCGATAGTTTATTAAGCAGCAAGGTGACGCGAATATGCTCCCCTTGTCGCAAGGTTGCCGGCAATGCCAGGAACAGCGCAGCCGCAATTGAATATCCGGCATAGGCGTCAAGTCCGGGAATATCGAATCCGAACTGGCGCCCGGCAATGCCCAGCAGGATAGTGATCAGGGTGGTGAGCATGAAAACGGCCCCCAGATAAAGTAGCCACCGATAGAAGCCATCGAGCAGGCGTGCCATGTGAATCTCCTCCAGGTTCGGCTGCCCGCTCGGCGGGCAGCCTTGCGCTTCACTCTTTTTCAGTTACTTCCGCTTGTAGGCCTCGATGATTTGCTTGCCCTCATCGCCTGCATTACGCAGCCACTCTGCCGTCATCGCTTCGCCGATGCGAGCCAGGTCGGCACGCAGCTTGTCCGAAGGTTCCGAAACGGTCATGCCGTTTGCCGAAAGCCCTTTCAGATACTCCTCGTTCTTCTGCTCGGAAACGACCCATCCACGCGCATCAGCATCCGCCGCCGCCTTCAAAATGGCATCCTGAGTTGCCTTGTCGAGGGAATCAAAGGCCTTCTGACTCACGACAACCGCGTTCTTCGGCAGGAATGCATTGACCTTGTAGAAGTACTTCACATGCTCGTACAGCTTGCTTTCAATGCCCGATGCGCTGGAAGTCAGGAAGTTGTCGACAGCGCCGATGGCGAGCGCTTGCCCAAGTTCAGACAGTTGAATCGTTGCGGGCTGGGCGCGCAGCAACTGGGCGATACGGTTGGTCGTCGGGTCGAACGTACGCATCTTTGTACCGCTGAAATCCGCAGCTGAGGTGATCGGCTTGTTCGTATACAGACTTTGACCGGGCCACGGAGTCGTGAACAGAAGCTTCATGCCTTGCGAAGCAAGCAGCTTCTCAAGCGCCGGGCGTGAGAGATCTGCGAGCTTCTTTGCCTCGGGATAGCTGGTGGCGAGGAAAGGGATCGATTCGATGCCGAACAGTGCATTTTCATTGGCAGCTCCGGACAGAATGAACTGGCCGATCTGCACCTGCCCCGTCTGTACCGCGCGTTTGATTTCATTGGCCTTGTACAGCGACCCGTTCGGATGCACCGTCATGGAGATCTTGCCCGGTACCGCCTTCTCGACATCCTTGGCGAACTGAACGATGTTTTCGACCTGGAAGCTGTTGGCCGAATAGCCGGTGGGGAAATCCCATTTTGCCTGGGCCATGGCAGCCTGGGTTCCAACTGCAAGCGTTACAGCAAGGGCGAGATTGCGAATAGCCTTCATTTAAGTCTCCTTTTGCGGAAAGACACCTTCATTTGCAACAAGACCTCCACGGAGATCTGTTGCGCTCTGCTGCCAAAACAAACATCCATTCCGCGACAGCTGCGGAAATGCCTCAATTTTCCGAACTACTCGTTGTGCTGCTGCGCATGGAGCGCTCGGTGGTGTACTGAAGTAGAACATTCAGCTCCTCCTGTCCCGCCTGTTTCAGCCACTCGCGTGCAAGCGTTTCGCCGATGCGATCCAGGTACTGCCGAATGAAAAAGTCCATCGTTGCGACATTGACGTTGTTTGCGGCCAGCATCACTTCGTATTTGCGGTCACTGTTCTCGGAAAGCCGCCACCCTCGCTCTTCGGCCTGGCGCGCCTGCTCCAGAACGATGTGGCGCGATGTTGCATCCAAGTTATCAAAAATTGACTTTCTTATAAATACAATATTCTTTGGAATCCAGGCGTTCACCTTGTAGTAATGGCGAAGTCGGCCCCATGCCTTGGTTTCCACGCCCGTCCAGCTCGATGTGAGCATGAGATCGAGCCGCCCATCGGCAATGGCCTGGTGCAAATCAACAACTTCTATCGTTACTGGCTTGGCCTGAACTAACTGCGCAATCCGAACCGTTGCAGGGTTGTAGGCACGCATTCGCAAACCCTTGAAATCGCCGATCGAATTGATTGCCTTCTGCGAATAGAGGTTTTGCGGGGGCCACGGCACCGCATAAAGCATTTGAAGACCGCGCTCCTCCAGTGCCTTGGCTACGCCCTTGCGTGAAACTTCCCACATCCTGCGCGCGTCTTCGTAACCAGAAACGATGAAGGGCAGCGCATCCATGCCGAAAAGCAGGTGCTCTTTGGCGAGACTCGACATGATGACTTCCCCGCCCCCTGCCCTCCCATCGCGAACACCGTCGAAAATATCTGCAGGTTTGAGCATGCTGCCAGCAGCATGCACGGTGATCTTGACCTTGCCACCGGTCGCACTCCTGACGTCAGTGGCAAATTGAACCAGGTTCTCTGTCTGGAAATTATCCGGCGCGTAGGCCGTCGCGAACGGAATTTCGTCTTGTGCGCGAGCCCCATGAATCACAAAGATCAGAACGAGCGCAAGCGGGGTTGCGCACACGCGGGAAAGTGCCCTCCTCATCTTGCCGCCCTCCAAATTTTCTTGAATATTAAGTACCACGACGATAATATGTCAATAAATTCTCTTACATTTCGTCGCTGACAAACATAAAATAGTAAAAACAATTCAACGATTCAAGAAAAAGATGCGGACCAGCATGATTTATGGTCAGAAGCACGGAGCCTGATTCATGCCGTCACTTGAAATCGGGCTGCAAGGAGGAGATGACACCGGGTTTTCATACCCCTTTCTCTCCTCCCTCAGAACTGGCAGCGCGGCAGGCGGCAGCACCTGCAAGGCGCGCATTTGATTGAAGCGCAGACCAGAGGCTGCGCTTCGGGAAAGCTGCAAGTGGCAGGAAAGGAAAACGGAGACACCATGTCTCCTTCATCTAGAAAGGCACCAACACCATGGGACAGGCTAATCAACAACGGGACCAGGATCAGCGCTGGCAGTTCTGGATCGATCGCGGCGGCACCTTCACCGACATCGTGGCGCGCCGCCCGGACGGATCACTCATCACGCACAAGCTGCTGTCCGAAAATCCCGAACAGTACAAGGACGCGGCGGTGGCCGGCATCCGACGGCTGCTGGGCCTAGGGGAGATTGAAACAATCCCGCCGAGGCTGGTCGAGGCGGTGAAAATGGGTACCACCGTGGCGACCAATGCGCTGCTGGAGCGTAAAGGCGAGCCCACGGTACTGGTCATCACCAGAGGATTCAAGGACGCGCTGCGCATCGCCTACCAGAACCGCCCCCGCCTTTTCGATCGCAACATCATGCTGCCCGAGCTGCTGTACAAGGAAGTGATCGAAGCCGACGAACGCATCGACGCTCATGGTGAAGTGGTCCGGCCGCTGGATCGCGAAGCCGTGCGCATCTCCCTGCAATCCCGTTTCGATGCGGGTTTTCGCTCCGTGGCCATCGTGCTCATGCATGGCTATCGCTATACGCAACATGAAGAAACCGTCGCTGCAATCGCGCGCGAAATCGGTTTCACTCAGATTTCGGTGTCGTCCCAGGTCAGCCCGCTGATGAAGCTGGTCTCGCGTGGCGATACCACCGTCGTCGACGCCTACTTGTCGCCATCCTTCGCCGCTACGTCAATCAGGTTGCCTCACAGATGAATGGCGTACGCTTGCTGTTCATGCAGAGCAATGGCGGCTTGACCGACGCGCATCGCTTTCAGGGCAAGGATTCCATCCTTTCCGGACCTGCAGGCGGAATTGTCGGCATGGTACGCACCGCGCAGACGGCCGGCTATGACAAGATCATCGGATTCGACATGGGCGGCACTTCCACCGACGTGTCCCACTATGCCGGCGAGTTCGAGCGCGAGTTCGAAACTCAGGTGGCAGGCGTGCGCATGCGCGCGCCGATGATGAGCATCCACACCGTTGCCGCCGGTGGCGGATCGATTCTGCACTTCGACGGTTCGCGCTACCGCGTCGGCCCCGATTCGGCTGGCGCCAATCCGGGCCCTGCCAGCTACCGTCGCGGGGGGCCGCTTGCCGTCACGGACTGCAATGTCATGCTCGGCAAGATCCAGCCCAAGTACTTTCCGGCCGTGTTCGGCCCGCACGCGGACCAGCCATTGGACCGCGATGTCGTCGTACGCAAGTTCACCGAACTGGCCGACGAGATCTACAAGGTCACCGGCAATCGCCGCACGCCGGAGGAAGTCGCCGAAGGCTTCATCGAGATCGCAGTCGGCAACATGGCCAACGCGATCAAGTTCATCTCCGTGCAGCGCGGTCACGATGTTTCCGACTACACGCTGACCACCTTTGGCGGCGCTGGCGGGCAGCACGCCTGTCTGGTGGCGGATGCGCTCGGCATGACGCGCGTATTCGCGCATCCGTTCGCGGGTGTGCTGTCGGCCTACGGAATGGGTCTGGCTGACCAGACTGCCATGCGTGAACAGGCCCTTGAGACCGCGCTGACGGCAGAAGCGATCGCGCCTGTGGAAGAAAAGCTGGCGGGTCTTGCCGACGATGCCCGCAACGATCTGCTGCAGCAAGGCGTGGAGCCGGATCGCATCCGTGTGGTCGCACGCGTCCACCTGCGATATGACGGCACCGATTCGGTCATCGTGGTCGGATTCGGAACGGTGGCCGAGATGACCGAGCGCTTCGAAGCCGCCTACAAACAGCGCTATTCCTTTCTGATGCCGGAAAAGGTGCTGATCATAGAAGCGCTTTCGGTCGAAGCGATCGGCATGGCCGAGGAAGCGTCGGCACACATTGACCCGTTGCCGCCACGCGTCGGTGCACTGCAGGCAGCCGAAACGGTCCGGCTCTTTTCGGGCGGGAAATGGCATGACACGGCGCTGTACCGGCGTGAAGACATGCGCCCGGGAGACGTGGTCAACGGTCCGGCCATCATCGCTGAGAAAAACGCGACCAACATCGTCGAGCCGGGCTGGCGTGCGGAGGTCACCGCACTCAACCATCTGGTGCTCAATCGCGTGGAAGCGCGGCCGACGCGCAAGGCGATCGGCACCGAGGCCGATCCGGTGATGCTGGAAGTGTTCAACAACCTGTTCATGAGCATCGCCGAGCAAATGGGCCTGCGCCTGCAGAACACGGCCTTCTCGGTCAACATCAAGGAACGCCTGGACTTCTCGTGCGCGCTGTTCGACGCCGAAGGCAACCTGATAGCGAATGCGCCGCACATTCCGGTTCACCTCGGCTCGATGGGCGAAAGCATCAAGACCATCATCCGCGAGAATGCCGGAAAGATGCGGCCGGGTGATGTGTTCATGCTGAATGATCCCTACCACGGCGGCACCCACCTTCCGGACGTGACGGTAATCACGCCGGCTTTCGACGCCAGCGGAAAGGAAGTACTGTTCTACGCCGCTTCGCGCGGTCACCATGCGGACATTGGTGGCACCACGCCGGGATCCATGCCTCCCGACTCGATCGTCGTCGAGCAGGAAGGGGTGCTGATCGACAACTTCCAGCTGGTCAGGGGTGGTCGCTTCATGGAGAAGGAAACCATCGAACTCCTTTCCTCCGGCAAGTATCCGGCACGCAACATCGTCCAGAATCTTGCCGACCTGCAGGCGCAGATCGCGGCCAACCAGAAGGGGGTGGAAGAGCTGTTGAAGATGGTCGAACACTACGGCCTGGAAGTGGTACAGGCCTACATGAAGCATGTGCAGGACAACGCCGAAGAGGCAGTGCGGCGTGTGATCTCTGCTCTGAAGGACAGCAGTTACGAGTACAAGCTCGACAATGGCGCCATTATCAAGGTCGCGATCCGCGTCGACCATGAGACTCGGACCGCCGACATCGACTTCACCGGCACGTCGCCGCAGCTGCCGAACAACTTCAACGCGCCTTCCGCCATCTGCATGGCGGCGGTTCTGTACGTGTTCCGCACCCTGGTCGATGACGAGATTCCGCTCAACGCAGGATGTCTGAAGCCGTTGAACGTGATCATTCCGGAAGGATCGATGCTCAATCCACGCTATCCGGCGGCAGTGGTATCCGGCAACGTCGAAACCTCATCGTGCGTGACCAACGCATTGTATGGCGCACTTGGTGTGCTGGCAGGCGCACCGGGCACGATGAACAACTTCACCTTCGGCAACGACCGCTACCAGTACTACGAAACGATCTCGTCCGACTCCGGCGCCGGCAACGGCTTCAATGGCACGGACGTGGTGCAGACCCACATGACGAACTCGCGCCTGACCGATCCCGAGGTGTTGGAATGGCGTTACCCCGTTCGCCTGGAAAGCTACGCGATCCGTGAAGGCTCCGGCGGCAAGGGGCGCTGGTGCGGCGGCAATGGCGGTGTGCGCATGATCCGCTTCCTTGAACGGATGACGGCGTCCATTCTTTCCAACAACCGCATCGTGCCGCCATTCGGGAGGAACGGCGGGGAAAATGGACAGCGTGGTCGCAACTATGTAGTCCGCGCCGATGGTTCGATCGAGGAACTTGGCTTCGTGGCGAGTACCGAGATGGAGCCTGGAGACGTATTCGTGATCGAAACGCCGGGCGGCGGCGGCTATGGCAAAGCCGTGGCAGCGGAAACCGAGGAACGCAAGTCCGCCATCTCCGCCATGGCCTGACGCCATCGCAAACCATGTCTCCACTCCCGAAGGAGTTCGGGAGAACTTCCCCGGTCTTCTCACGAAGTGCCGGGGTTCTTTTTTTTCGACCGCACGAGAAGCGGCACGCCGCCGTCAGGCGGCACGAAGTTTCACAGCGAGCGCATTCATCTGATCGCCGGATAAAATAGACGCCATTCTCGTCAGGATATCGCCGCCATGCCCAAAGAAAAGAGCTCTCCCAAAGCCTCGTTTGCCCAACCGGCCACGGCCCCCAAGGTACCGATCGTCTCATCCGCTCACCTGGCCTCAGGGCGCAGCGCCGAGCTGTCCGAATTCGAATTCGGTCTGATCATCGCCAGCAATGCCTTCAACCGCTGGTGCGTACGGTGCATGAGCGCGGCCGGCGTGAAGGAGATGACGATCACGGACGTTCTGGTACTGCATCACATCAATCACCGTGCGCGGGAAAAGAAACTGGCCGACATCGCATTTATCCTCAACATCGAGGACACTCACGTCGTCAATTATTCGCTCAAAAAGCTGCAAGCCCTGAATCTCGTGCAGACCGAAAAGCGCGGCAAGGAGGTGCTGTACTCGACCAACGAACGCGGCCGCGAACTGTGCGCACGCTATTTCGAAATTCGTGAACAGGTACTGGTATCGAGTTTGACCGGCGACGGCACCGAGGCTGCGGAACTTGGCGAGCTGGCGCGCTTTCTGCGCGTTCTGTCCGGCCTTTACGACCAGGCGGCACGGTCAGCCACCTCGATCTAGCAACCGTATATATCCCTTCAGGCGGCGCAGGCTTTCGATAGCCGGGCATTGTCCGGCGCCTGCCCGCCCAGCCCATGCAAACCGGAATTCTGTACGCGGCCTGCGCCTTCGCGATGTGGGGGCTGTTCCCGCTCTACTTGAAATCGCTGCAGGAGATTCCGTCACTGGAAATCCTGCTGCATCGCATGGCATGGTCACTCGCGTTCGTGCTGGTCGCATTGGCTTGGAGGCATCATTGGGGCTGGCTCCGGGCGGTACTGCGCCAGCCGCGCGTGCTGGGCGGTTTTGCAGCCAGTGCACTGCTGCTGGCGACCAACTGGTTCATCTACATCTGGGCCGTCAACAACGACCAGGTCGTCGAGTCCAGCCTCGGCTACTTCATCAATCCCCTGTTCAGCGTGCTGCTCGGCTACGTATTGCTGCGAGAGCGCATGCGTGCCGGCCAATGGATGGCGGTGGCGATCGCCGGGGCGGGCGTGCTTTGGCTGACATGGCAGGTCGGACACTTGCCCTGGGTTGCGCTGGCGCTGGCGTTCACGTTCGGCCTCTATGGCCTGATGCGCAAGACGGCATCGCTTGGTGCGTTGGAAGGACTCGCACTGGAAACCCTGCTTCTGTTTCCACTGGCGGCCGGGTCGCTTGGCTGGCTGTCCGTCCACGGCGCAAACCACTTCGGCGCCGCTCCCGTCTCGACCCAGCTGCTGCTGGCCGCCGCCGGGCCGATCACCGCCATTCCGCTGCTGTTGTTCGCCGCTGCGGCACGCCGCCTACCGCTGTCGCTGCTGGGCTTGCTGCAATACATTGGCCCGACCTTGCAACTGTTGCTCGGTGTATTCGTCTATGGCGAACCTTTCGACGGTGCGCGCCTGGTCGGCTTTGCGCTGATCTGGGCGGCGCTGGCGGTGTATTCTGTCGAGAGCGTGTGGCAGAGCCGGACAACGCGCCGCGAAGGCTTCTCCAAGCGCTAGCTTGCACCCCAAGCAGGTGATTGCACTTCGCCAACACACCGCGCCAACGTGCCACGCCGATGCATGACACCTTCAAGCAGGCAATTCTGCTGGCTGCCCTGACGGCATTCGGAATGCTGGCTGGCGGCGTGTTGTATCTCGCCGGATTCATCCAGGCTGCTAACTGGACATGGGCCGGCGCAGGATTGATCAACTTCGCGGCCACCACCATTGACGTCCTGCAAGCGATCCGGCGTCGGGAAGTCGGCATCGACCTGATCGCGCTGCTGTCGGTCGGCGGCTCGCTCGCGCTGGGTCAATACCTGACTGCCGCCGTGATCGGCCTCATGCTGGCCGGCGGGCGCGCGCTCGAGAGCTACGCGGAACGGCGCGCGCAACGCGAGATGTCAGCACTGCTGGAAAAGGTGCCCCGCCGTGCGAACCGCTATCAGGATGATACGGTAGTCGAGGTTGACGTGGACGCCATACGACCTGGTGATCGCTTGCTGGTGCGTACCGGCGAGACCGTGCCGGCAGATGGCCGACTGGACTCGGGCACTGCAACAGTCGACGAATCGATGCTGACCGGCGAACCGCTGCCGGTTGAACGCATGCGCGGTCAGGAACTGCAGAGCGGCGGCATCAATGCCGGCACGCCCTTCGACCTGATGGTCACGCGCGCGGCCGGAGAGAGTGCGCTGGCCGGGATCGTGCGTCTTGTGGAGTCGGCACGTCGCTCCAAGGCGCCGGCCGCGCGGCTGGCCGATCGCTTCGCGCTGCTGTTTGTTCCCCTCACCCTGCTGATCGCCGGCATCGCATGGCTGTGGTCCGGCGATCCGATCCGGGCACTCGCCGTGGTCGTGGTTGCCACGCCCTGCCCGCTGATCCTCGCCGTACCGGTTGCCATCGTCGGCGCGATGTCGCGCTGCGCGCGCCGCGGGGTTCTGGTCAAGCACGGCGGCGCGGTGGAAAAGCTTGCCCAGGCACGCACGCTGTTCTTCGACAAGACCGGCACGCTGACCGGCGGCCGCGCGCGCCTGGTAAGGATGGCCTGCGATCCACGCTACGACGAGCAACAGGTTCTGGCCTTCGCTGCCTCTCTCGATCAGATGTCCGATCATGCGACGGCGCGTGCCGTGGTCGAGGCTGCTCGCGAGCGCAATCTGGCGCTTTCCCTGCCGACAGCCGTCAAGGAAATGGCGGGCAGCGGTGTCGAAGGCATCGTCGCGGGCCGCGCAGTGCGCATCGGCACGCGCGAGTTCGTGACAGCCGGTGCGTCACCTGGCTGGGCCGAACGCTTTGCCCAGCGTGTCGCACGGGAAGGCGCTTCAGGCGTCTGGGTCAGCATCGATGGCCAGCTCGCCGGCGCCTTGCTGATGGCCGACGAAATCCGTCTCGACACACCGCGCGCCCTGCGTCTCATGCGCGCGGCCGGCATCGAGCACATCGTGATGGCCACCGGCGACCGGCGCGACGTTGCCGAGACGATAGGCATGGCAGTGGGAGTCGATACCGTGCTCGCCGAGCAAACGCCTGCCGCAAAGCTTGAAGCGATTTCCGCAGCCCGCAAGCAGGGCGTGACGCTGATGGTAGGCGATGGCGTGAACGATGCTCCAGCTCTGGCCGCAGCCGACGTCGGCATTGCAATGGGCGCGCGCGGTGCGGCGGCGGCGGCCGAGGCCGCTCAGGTGGTTCTGCTGGTGGACCGGATCGATCGCCTGGCCTTCGCCCTGCGCATCTCACAGCGGGCTCGGCGCATCGCCTTGCAGAGCGCGATCACGGGCATGGGCCTGTCTATTGTCGCGATGTTCGCCGCCGCCCTCGGCTACCTGCCGCCGCTTGTCGGCGCCCTGCTGCAGGAAGGGATAGACGTGGCCGTGATCCTGAACGCACTGCGCGTGCTCAGGCCGGGACCTGCGGAGTCGCAACGACACATCAGTGACAAACACGCGGCGGAGCTGACCCAGGAACATGCACATCTGCAGCCTTTGCTCGCACAATTGCGCAACCTGGCCGACAGCATCGGCGATGAACCGATTGCACAGCTGCGTCCGGCGCTGGATCAATTGATCGTCGATCTGCGCCAGAAGGTCGTCCGGCATGAGCTGCAGGACGATAGCGCCCTGTACCCCGGGCTGGCGCGCATGATCGGCGGGGAAGATCCGATGGCGCCGCTGAGTCACATGCATCGTGAAATCTACAGACTGGTCAACACCGTCGAACAGTTGACGGCGGATTTGTCGGCTGACGATGGCGATGCCGAAGTCCTGGCCGAGCTGCGGCGCAATCTCTATGCGCTGGATGCCATCCTGCGCCTGCATTTTTCGCAGGAAGAAGAGCTGTACCAGAACCTGTCCGAATAGACTTCAGGCAAGCTGCGCAAACGCGGCCCCGTTCCCGCGCGGCTTCGGGGCCGCTCCGCGTTCGGCGATCAGAAGCGGTAGCCGATGCCCACGCCGACCAGCAGCGGATCGACCTTGACCTTGCTGGCCACGGCACCGCCGATCAGCACGTCGCTGCGGATCTGCACCTTCTTGACGTCGAGGTTCAGCGACCAGTTCTTGTCAAGCTTGAAATCGATGCCGGCCTGCAAGGCCAGCCCGAAGCTCTTGTTTTCCAGATCGCCGGTGCCACCCAGCAG
>JAEZHR010000090.1 GCA_023416415.1 Pseudomonadota bacterium | reverse complement strand
CGCATACAGGCACCGCGCGCTCGGCCAGGAAACGCACGGTGTCGACCAGCCATGCGCCGCCTTCGATCTTCACCATTTGCGCACCCGCCTGCATCAGCGTGACCGCATTGGCGAAGGCGGCTTCCGGCGAGGCATAGCTGCCGAAGGGCATGTCGGCCAGCAGGAAGGCGGTCTGGTTGCCGCGCGCGACGCTGGCGGTGTGATAGGCGACATCGGCCACCGTGACGGGCAAGGTCGAGGCATGCCCTTGACAGACCATGCCCAGCGAGTCGCCGACCAGCAGGGTTTCAACGCCGCAGCGATCCATCAGGGCGGCGAAGCTGGCGTCGTAGCAGGTCAGCATCGTGATCTTCTCGTCGGCGTTGCGCAGCGCCTGCAGGCCGGTCACGGTCACCGCCTTGGTACGCACGCTCGATTCGCTGTCCTGCAGATAACCCGCCATAACTATTCTCCGAGGTTGAAAAATTCGCGCCGTCCGCGCATAGTCTCGATCCGCTTGATCAGCAGCGCGAAGTCTTCGTCGCGCTCGGCCGGATTCAGGTGTTCAGTATCAACAATCAGAAGCGGCGCGGCGTCGTAATGATAAAAGAATCGGCTGTAGCTTTCAGACAGCCGGTACAGATAGCTCTCGGAGATCGCCGCCTCGCTCGCGATGCCGCGCTTCCTGATGCGTTGGACCAGCGTATCGGGCTGGGCCTGCAGGCAGATCACGAGGTCCGGCACAGGCGCCTGGGGGCGCAAATGATCGTAAAGCTGCTGATACAGGTTCAGTTCGTCATCATCGAGAGTCAGGCGTGCGAACAGCGGATCCTTATCGAGGAGGAAGTCGGAGACGACGGTGGCGTCGAACAGATCGCCTTGAACCAGATCGCGCAATTGGTTCATGCGCTGGAACAGGAAGAACATCTGGGTCGGCAGCGCGTAGCGTGGCGCGTCCCGATAGAAGCGCTCAAGAAAGGGATTTTCCTGCGGCAGTTCCAGCAGCGTCTGGGCACGCAGGCTGTCGGCCAGGCGGCGAGTCAGGCTGGTCTTGCCGACGCCGATCGGACCTTCGACCACGATGTACTTGTACTTTTCAAGACTCATGTTCTGAAGATGAAATAGACGGCCCCCATCAGGCACAGCGCCGCCCAGACATAATCGAGCTTGAAGGGCTCGTTCATGTAGAACATCGCGAAGGGCACGAACACGGCGAGCGTGATGACTTCCTGCGTGATCTTGAGCTGGGCCAGGCTGAACTGCGTATAACCGATGCGATTGGCCGGAACCTGCAGCAGATATTCGAACAGCGCGATCGACCAGCTGACCAGTGCTGCGATCAGCCAGGGCTTGCTGGCAAGATTCTTCAGATGACCATACCAGGCGAAAGTCATGAAGACGTTTGACAACACCAGCAAACCGACCGTCTGCAGCATTACCATCGATTTCATGTTCAGATCCGCGAAATGATTTGTCCGGCCACGCCGGGAATGAAATTGTGTGCGGCGCCGCGACCGGGGATGTCGATCAGCGGGGCGAGCTGCAGCAGCGGGATCAGCACGAAGGCGCGTTCGGTCATGCGCGGATGCGGAATCTCCAGGCCGGATGAGGAAATCATCTGGCGGCCGTACAGCAGGAGGTCGAGGTCGAGCGTGCGTGGCGCGTTGGGGTAAGGGCGCTCGCGGCCGTGCTGCGTTTCGATGTCCTGCAGCGCAGCGAGCAAGTCGTGCGCGTTCAACGCGGTTTCAATGCAGGCAACGGCATTGATGTAGTCGTCCCCGCCGGCGTTGATCGGAGCGGTGCGAAACAGACTCGACTGCGCAGTGAGCCGCGTGCGTTCGAGCCGGTCCAGCGCAGCGATTGCGCCTTCCACGCTGGCCTTGGCGTCGCCGAGGTTGGCGCCGATGCCGATGTAGGCAGTGACCATGTCGTGTCAGTCCGCGCTCGGCTCGGCTGCCGCCGGATTCCTGGTCTTGGTGTTGCTGCGACGGCGGCGACGCTTGCGCGGGGCTGCGGTCTCACTTTCGGCTTTCGGCTTCCTGGCAAGCAGTTCTTCGCGTTTGGGGCCGTCACCGGCGATGAACTCGCTCCACCATTCGCCGATCTCGGCATCGATCTCTCCCGAGGCACAGCGCAGCAGCAGGAAGTCGTAGCCGGCACGCAGGCGCGGGTGTTCGAGCAGCTTGTAAGGCGTTTTGCCGACGCGCCGGTCAAAGCGCGGCTGCATGGCCCAGATGTCACGCATGTCGGTGGCAATGCGACGTTGCAGCGCCAGTGACTCGGTCTGAACGTCGAGGACGTCGTCGGCAGCCAGATGCAGGGCGGGAATCGGGTATTCGCCGGCGGCCTTGTAGGCGTTCCATTTTTCCAGCACATGGTGCCAGAGCAGGGCGGCGAACAGGAAGCCGGGCGAGACCGGCTTGCCCAAGCGTACGCGCTCGTCGGTGCCGGCCAGTGACAGCGTGACGAATTTTTCGCCGAGCGGCTGTTCGAGCACCACGTCGAGCAGGGGCAGCAG
The DNA here is from genome assembly GCA_023416415.1 of Pseudomonadota bacterium. GTDB lineage: Bacteria > Pseudomonadota > Gammaproteobacteria > Burkholderiales > Burkholderiaceae_D > Noviherbaspirillum. The sequence continues at coordinate 11,078 of JAEZHR010000090.1, read as the reverse complement.
TCCGTGGTGCAAGCCTTCGCTGCGCAGTTGCTGCAGGCAGGCCAGCGCATGCCCGGAGAGCAGCAACTTGAGCATTTCGTCGAATACGCGCGCAGCCGGCACATTGTTGATCAGCGGGGCCATCACCTTGATCGGTTCGCGCGTGGACGGAGCGATCGTAAAGTCGAGCTTGGCCGCGAAGCGCACCACGCGCAACAGGCGCACCGGGTCTTCCCGGTAGCGCGCCTCGGGCACGCCGATGATGCGCAGTGTCTTCTTGCGGATGTCGCCGATGCCGTCGTGATAATCAAGCACGGTCCGGCTCGCCGGATCGTAGTACATCGCGTTGATCGTGAAATCGCGCCGCGCGGCATCTTCGTGCTGTTCGCCGAAGGTGTTGTCGCGCAGGACGCGGCCGTGCGCATCCTTCGGGGCGTCGTCGTTCGAGTTGCCGCGGAAGGTCGTCACCTCGATGCATTCCTGGCCGAACATCACATGCACGATCTGGAAGCGCCGGCCGATGATGAAGGCGCGTCGGAACAGCTTCTTGACCTGCTCCGGCGTGGCATTGGTGGCGACGTCGAAATCCTTGGGCTTGACGCCCAGCAGCAAGTCGCGCACGGCGCCGCCGACGACGAATGCCTTGAAGCCGGCTTCCTGCAGGGTCTGGGTGACGCGTACCGCGTTCGGGGAAAGCAGGCGCGGGTCGATACCGTGCTGTTCGGGGCCGAGTACGTTCGGCTGCTTGCCGTTGTTATTGCTTGCGCCGAGCAGGCGCCGGATGAATTTCTTAATCATCGAACAGATTCAGGATGGGCCAGCCATGCGCCTGGGCATGGGCTTTGAGGCGGGCATTCGGATTGGTGGCGACGGGATGGGTGACGACCGAAAGCAGCGGGATGTCGTTTTGCGAATCGCTGTAGAAATAGCTGCGCGCGAAGTCTTCCATGCGTTGGCCGCGCTGTTCCAGCCACGCCCTGGTATGCACGATCTTGCCGGGGCCGGATGTCGGGATGCCGCGCAGCTTGCCGGTGATCTCGCCGTTGGCGCCGGTTTCCGGTTCGGCGGCGATCAGGTTCTCGACGCCGAAGGTGGCTGCGATTGGTTCGGTGACAAAGCGATTGGTGGCGGTGACGATTACGATCAGATCGTCCGCATCCCTGTGCTTCTTCAGCAGCGACTGCGCGCTTGGGCGAATGGCCGGCGCAATCACTTCCTGCATGAAGCGCATGCGCATCTGCTCCAGTTGCGCGCGCGGGAAGCGGGCGAGGGTGCCGAGCGCGAATTCCAGGTATTCGACCGCATCCAGCGTGCCGGCTTCGTACTGCGCGTAGAACGCCGCATTCCTGCGTGCGAATTCCTCCGCGTCGACCGCGCCGATGCGCACCAGGAACTGGCCCCATTCGTAGTCGGAGTCCAGAGGCAGGATGGTGTGGTCGAGATCGAACAGGGCGAGGTTCATTGTCCTTGTGCTTCGAGTTGCAGCAGTTCGCGCAGCAGCGGCAGGGTCACCGGCCGGCGGGTCTCCAGGGAGTACCGGTCGAGGGCGTCGAGCATGGCCGCCAGGGAGCGCATGTCGCGCCGAAAATGGGTGATCAGATAGGGTATCACGCCGCTTGAAACCGTCAGGCCGCGCGCCACGGCGATCTGTTGCAGGGCATCGATCTTTTCATCGTCGGTCAGGCCGTGCACCTGGTAGATCAAACCCCAGCCGAGGCGGGTGCGCAGGTCCTCGCGCAATTCGAGCCCGGCCGGAGGTGCGTCGCCGCTGGCGACCAGCAAGCCGCCGTTGTCGCGTACCTGGTTGTAAAGGTTGAATGCCGCAACCTGCGCATCGGCGTCCAGCTCTTGGCAATCTTCCAGGAGGTACAGGCCGGGGCCGTCATAGTCGAACTCCGCAAGGGCTGCACTGGCCGCAAGAAGCCGGGCATCGGACCCAGCGGACAAGGCGTGCAGCAAGTGCGTCTTGCCGGCGCCACTTTCACCCCAGATGTAGACGAAGCGCTCGCCCGGCATGGCCTGAGCCCGTGCGGCGAAGGCGCGCAGCACGTGCAGCAGTTCGGCGTTCTGGCCGGCGACGAAGGTGTCGAGAGTTTGCGGGGACTGGGCCCCCAGATCGAGCGGTAGCTGCCTCATCGCGGAAGGGAAGCGCCGACCGGAAAGCAGGACTGCACGGGAGAAACTGGCATGGACGGCGTGCTGAACTTGATAAAATAGCGGACTTTTCCGGAAAAACCGGATCAAAGCAGTCTATTTAACTGCCTCCCACGCCAAGCACACCATGAGCTCCACTTCCAAGGTTTCCCTTTCCTACCGCGACGCCGGCGTCGACATCGAAGCTGGCGATGCGCTGGTTGATGCAATCAAGCCGTTTGCCAAGCGCACGATGCGCGAAGGCGTGCTGGGCGGCATCGGCGGCTTCGGTGCGCTGTTCGAGATCAGCAAGAAATACAAGGAACCGGTGCTGGTATCCGGTACCGACGGCGTGGGCACCAAGCTCAAGCTGGCCTTCCATCTGAACAAGCACGACACCGTCGGCATCGATCTGGTGGCGATGAGTGTCAACGACATTCTGGTGCAGGGCGCCGAACCGCTGTTCTTCCTCGACTACTTTGCCTGCGGCAAGCTGGATGTCGCCACGGCGACCGACGTCGTCAAGGGCATCGCGTTCGGCTGCGAGCAGGCCGGTTGCGCGCTGATCGGCGGCGAGACGGCCGAGATGCCTAGCATGTACCCGGACGGCGAGTACGACCTCGCGGGATTTGCGGTCGGTGCGGTCGAGAAGTCGAAGATCATCGACGGCAGCAAGATCGTGCCGGGTGACGTGGTGCTGGGCCTGGCGTCGTCGGGCGCGCACTCGAACGGATATTCGCTGGTGCGCAAGATCATTTCGGTCGCGCAGCCGGACTTGAACGCGGACTTTCATGGCCGCCGTCTGGCAGACGTGCTGCTGGAGCCGACCCGCATCTACGTCAAGCCGTTGCTGGCGCTGATGGAGAAGCTGGAAGTCAAGGGCATGGCCCACATCACCGGTGGCGGGCTGGTCGAGAACGTGCCGCGCGTGCTGGGCGACAAGCTGACCGCAGTCCTGCAGCGCGATGCCTGGACCATGCCGCCGCTGTTCTCCTGGCTGCAGCAGCATGGCGGCGTGGCTGACGCCGAAATGCATCGTGTCTTCAATTGCGGCATTGGCATGGTCGTGATTGTCGCGAAGGAGAACGCGGATGCGGCGCTGGCCCAGCTGCAGGCGGCCGGTGAAACGGCATGGCGCATCGGTGAGATCCGCGCGCGTCAGGGCGACGAAGCGCAGACCATCGTGGTCTGAGCGAGCCGGGCGCAGGACTCCGCCGAGACCTCATCCCGGCTGGGATCGGATTCGGGATGGCGCAAAGCTGGAGGACGAAAGAGAACGGCGAACGCTTTACGGCGTTCGCCGTTTTTTATTGCTGCTGGTTTCCCGAAGCCTGCTGGGCCAGCGTCTGCAGAGGCGCAGGCTGCATGCCCCCCTCCGGCGGCATGACGCGTACCGGTTGATGCCGCACTTGGGCAGCGGACAGCGCATTGGCGCCGGCCTCGGGCGGGGCATTCCAGACCGGGTCGGCGATGCTTTCGAACACGCTCTTCAGTTGCTGGCCCCAGAGCGTGCGGATCGTCTGGAAGTAGCGGTTGTTGTCGTCGATCGTGGTGAAGCGGTCGACCGCCAGCCGGTCCGACTGATAGACCAGCAGGTCGAGCGGCAGTCCAACGGAGACGTTCGAGCGCAGTGTCGAATCCATCGAAATCAGCGCGCACTTGGCGGCTTCATCGAGTGAGGTGGACGGAGCGATCACGCGGTCGATGATCGGCTTTCCGTACTTCGCTTCGCCGATCTGGAAGTAGGTGCTTTCGTTGTGCGCTTCGATGAAATTGCCGGCAGCATAGAGCTGGAACAGGCGGCAGCGCTCGCCCTTGATCTGCCCGCCGAAGATGATGCTGACGTTGAAGTCGACGCCGAACTCGCGCAGTGTCGCGGCATCGCGCGCATGCACCATGCGGATGGCTTCGCCGACGATTTGCGCCGCCTCGTACATCGATGATGCCGACCAGATCGACTTGCCGCCGGCGACCCGGTTTTCGCTCAGGATCTGGCGGATCGATTGTGAAATGGCCAGGTTCCCGGCCGTCATCAGGACCATCACGCGGTCGCCGGGATTTTCGAACACCGTCATCTTGCGGAAGGTGCTGACCTGGTCGACGCCTGCATTGGTGCGGGAGTCGGAGAGGAAGACTAGCCCGGCATCCAGGCGCATCGCAACGCAGTAAGTCATGTTCGAAAGGCGTAGTGCGGACCGGCGGATTCTACCGCAGGCGAGTTGGGATGGATTGGGCGCGTGTCATTGCTGCAAGGTGACATCGACGCGTACCGACAGCGATTCTTCGCCGCCGCCCTGGCGCACGCCGCGTGTCGGTGCCGCCGATTCATAGTCCCGGCCGACCGCCAAGCGGCAATGGACGTCGCCGGCAAAGCGTGCATGCGTGACATCGATGCTGACCCAGCCGGAAAAATCGCCCTCGTCCACCCAGGCATCGATCCAGGCGTGGCTTTCCGCATGGTCGGCATCGCCGGCGTCGATGTAGCCGGATACATAGCGTGCCGGGATGCCATGCACGCGGCAGCATGCGAGGAAGAGGTGGGCATGATCCTGGCAGACGCCGGATTGCAGGCGCAGCACTTCGGCGGCCGTGGTCGTGACGATGGTGGCGCCGCGCTGATAGGAAACGGCATCGCGGATCGCGTGCGCCAGACCGAGCAGGTCGCTGCTTTGCGCGCTCGGGTGCAGGTGGCGGTGCGCGAACTCGCGGATGCCCTCGTCCGGATCGGACAGACGCGTCGGAATGGTGAAGACCAGTGGCGACAGCGTCTCCGGCGTATGCAGCCGGCCGCGCTCGAGCGGGGCAATGTCGACCTTGCCGCTTGCGACCAGCCGCACTTGTTCATGTGCCCCGGCGACGGTCACCATGTGGCTGAGATTGCCGAAGGCGTCGATGAATTCGTGCCGCTCCCCCGGTGTCTGCAGCTGCCAGTTCAGGATGCGCTGGTGCGGCTCGTCGCGCGGCGTGAGCCGCAATTGCTGGATGGTGTGGCCGAGCGGCGCCGTGTAGCGGTAGAGGGTTTCGTGGCGGATGGTCAGGCGCATGATCAGGCCCCGAGTGGAACGAGGAAGTCCCGGCTGATGCGATTGCCGAGGGCGTAGACCTTTTCCAGGAAGCTGGTCAGGTAGCTGTGCAGGCCGGAAGCGAGAATTTCGTCGATATTGGCGAACTTCAGCTCGGCATGCAGCTTGCCGGCGAAGCGTTCGGTTTCGGCAGACAGGTCGTTGCGCACCTGCTGAAGATTCTCGACCACCTCTTCCATGCAGGCCAGCAGGGAACGCGGCATATCCTCACGCAGCATCAACAGTTCGGCCACCCGCTGGGGCGTGATCACGTCGCGGTAGACCTTGCGGTAGATTTCGAAGTCCGAGACCGAGCGCAGAATCGCGGCCCAGTAGTAGAACTCGAGCTGCGCTTCATCCTCAGGACGTGCATAGGCGCTGTGGTTGGCTCCATGGAATTTCACGTCCAGGATGCGCGCGGTGTTGTCCGCACGTTCTAGAAAGGTGCCCAGGCGCACGAAATGGAAGGCTTCGTCCTTGAGCATGGTGCCGATCGAGACACCGCGCGACAGATGCGATCTGTATTTGACCCATTCGAAGAATTCGCTGGGATCGCGTTCGAGCATGCCGTCCTTGAGCAGGTCGTGCATTTGCAGCCACGTCGTATTGTGGGTTTCCCAGACTTCCGTGGTCAGAACCCCGCGCACGGCACGTGCGTTTTCGCGCGCCTGAGTCAGGCAGGCGACGATGGACGAGGGGTTGGCCGGATCACGTGCCATGAAGTCGAGCACTTCGCGGCGGCCGATGACGGCGTACCGTTTCTCGAAGGCGGAAAGCAGTTCGGAGATGCCGAGCATTGCGCGCCAGCCCTGCTGGGCGGCTGCGGCCGACTGCGGCAGCATCTCGGTTTGCACGTTGACGTCCAGCATGCGCGCGGTGTTCTCGGCGCGTTCGGTATAACGCGCCATCCAGAAGAGGTGGTCGGCTGTGCGGCTCAGCATGTCCGTTCCCTATTTTTCGAGTACCCAAGTGTCCTTGGTGCCGCCGCCCTGCGACGAATTCACCACCAGCGATCCATTCTTAAGCGCCACGCGCGTCAGGCCACCCTTGACCATCGAGATCGTCTTCCCGGACAGCACGAACGGGCGCAAGTCGATGTGGCGCGGCGCGATGCCGGATTCGACATAGGTGGGACAGGCTGACAGCGCAAGCGTCGGCTGCGCGATGTAGCCGTCCGGCTTGGCCAGCACGCGCTGGCGGAAGGCATCGATCTCGGCCTTGGTGGCAGCCGGCCCGACCAGCATGCCGTAGCCGCCGGCGCCGTGCACTTCCTTGACCACGAGGTCCTTTAGGTTGGCGAGCGTGTAGTCGAGGTCGGCCGGGCGACGGCACTGCCAGGTTGGCACGTTGTTCAGGATCGGCTCCTGCGACAGATAGAAGCGAATCATGTCGGGCACGAACGGGTAAACCGACTTGTCGTCGGCCACGCCTGTACCGATCGCGTTGGCCAGCGTCACGCGGCCAGAGCGGTAGACCGAGAGCAGGCCGGGAACGCCGAGTGCGGAATCGGGACGGAAGGCAAGCGGGTCGAGAAAGTCGTCGTCAATGCGGCGGTAGATGACATCGACGCGTTTCGGGCCGCGCGTGGTGCGCATGTAGACCGCGTTGTCGCTGACGAACAGGTCCTTCCCCTCGACCAGCTCCACGCCCATTTGCTGCGCGAGGAAGGTGTGCTCGAAATAGTCCGAGTTGTACATGCCGGGCGTCTTGACGACGACTGTCGGATCGCTGACGCCAATCGGTGCTACCGAACGCAGGTTCTCCAGCAGCAGGTCGGGATAGTGCGCGACCGGTGCCACCTTGTGGCGTGCGAACAGATCCGGAAACAGCCGCATCATCATCTTGCGGTCTTCCAGCATGTAGGAGACGCCGGAAGGCACGCGCAGGTTGTCTTCGAGCACATAGAACTCGCCTTCGCCGGCGCGCACGATATCGACGCCGGCGATGTGCGCATAGATATCGTTCGCAACGGCGATGCCCTGCATCTCCGGACGATACTGCGCATTGCGGAAGATCTGCTCGGCCGGAATCACGCCGGCCCTGACGATGTTCTGGTCGTGGTAGATGTCGTGGATGAACATGTTCAGCGCAGTCACGCGCTGTACAAGTCCGGTTTCGAGCTGTGCCCATTCCTGGGCGGGGATGATGCGCGGGATGATGTCGAACGGGATCAGGCGCTCGGTACCTGCGTCGCTGTCGTAGACGGTGAAGGTAATGCCCACGCGGCGGAAGAGCAGATCGGCCTCGGTACGCTTGCGGGCGATCGTCTCGCGCGGCTGTTCGGCAAGCCACGCTTCGAACTCACGATAATGAAGGTGTGCGGAGATCCCATCATCCGCATACATCTCGTTGTAAAAGCGGGGCATCGCCTTCCTTCTCAGCTGACGTATGCAGGCGGGGAAGCAAAAACGATGCCACAAGGATTCAAGGTTCTTTGCTACGGCATGCGGATAGTTTTTACGAGCAGCGCATTGCTCCGATCTGGGGCACGCGTGAGCAGACTGACGACGACGATCGTGAGGAATCCAATGGGCACGCCGAACACGCCGGCGGATATCGGTTCGATGTCGAACCACTGATTGGCGCTCGAGCCGCCGAGTGCCGGATAGGTGCTGAGCATGTAGTACACGCAGACGCCGAACCCGGCAGCGATACCGGCTACTGCACCATTTCGGTTCGCACGCTCCCAGAACACACCAAGAACGAGCGCCGGAAAAAGTGCAGACGACGCCAGCGAAAATGCGGCGCCCACCATCGAAAGAATATCGCCGGGCTTCAAGGAGGCGACGTAGGCGGCGATCAGGGCGACTGCCAGCAGCAGCAGTTTCGAGATCGTAAGGCGCTTCTGGCTCGAGGTTTCAGGACGCGCGATCTTGTAGTAGACATCGTGCGAGAGGGCATTCGAGATCGTCAGCAGCAGACCGTCCGCGGTCGACAGAGCAGCGGCGAGTCCGCCGGCCGCAATCAGACCGGAAATCACGTAGGGCAGTCCGGCGATCTCGGGCGTAGCCAGCACGACGATGTCGCCGTCGAGGACCAGCTCCGCCAGCTGCACGATGCCGTCGCCGTTGAGGTCGCTGAGCTTGACCAGCGGGTTGACCTTGTCCACGTTGGCCCAGTACGAGACCCAGGACGGAAGCTCCGAGAACTTCGTGCCGACCAGCGAGCCGTAGATGTCGATCTTCACCAGCACTGCCAGTGCCGGCACGCTGGCATACAGCAGCGCTACGAAGAACAGGGTCCACAGCACCGACGAGCGCGCCTGCTGCACGTTGGGCGCCGTGTAGAACCGCGCAAGGATGTGGGGCAGGGCGGCAGTTCCCATCATCAGGCACAGCGCCAGCGCGAGGAAATTGTTGCGCCGGGCGTCGGAGGCTTCTTGCGTTTCGCCGGGGAAGGGTTGGGCGTGCGGCGTGATCGGCGCTGCACGTTCGAGGTTCGCGTCGCGCGCTGCGGTCCACTGCTGACGCGCATCATCCGCAGTGGCCGGATAGGCCGTGACGGCGCGCGTGGCGGATTTCAGCTCGGCCAGCGCGGCGCCACTGCGCTTGAGTTGCTCGACCTTGTCCTTGACCTCGCGCAGCCCTTGTTCCCAGGATTGCGGGAGTTGGTCCAGGCGCTGCTGATATTCCATCGCACGCTGCCGGAACAGATCGCGTACCTGCTGCTCCGCTGGGTCGCGATTGAGCTCTTCCTCGCGGTCGCTCAGCTTGGCCAGCGCCGTTCCGTAGGAGACCTGTGGAATCACGCTGTCCGTATGCTTGACCGACAGCCAGATCACCGGCGTCAGGTAGGCGATCACGATCACGATGTACTGCGCGACCTGGGTCCAGGTGATGGCGCGCATGCCGCCCAGGAAGGAGCAAACCAGGACGCTGGCCAGACCGAGGAAGATGCCGATCGAGAAATCGACCCCGGTAAAACGCGAAGCGATCAGGCCGACGCCGTAGATCTGCGCGACGACATAGGTGAACGACACCAGCACGGTGGCGATGACGGCCAGCATGCGCACCAGGCGCCCGCCGTCTTCGCCGCAATAGCGCGCGGCCAGGAAATCGGGAATGGTGTACTGCCGGAACTTGTTGAGGTAGGGCGCGATCAGGAAGGCGACCAGGCAGTAGCCTCCGGTCCAGCCGACGATGTAGGCCAGACCATCGAAGCCCATCATGTACAGGCCGCCGGCCAGGCTGATGAAGGTGGCGGCCGACATCCAGTCGGCGGCCGTGGCCATACCGTTGAACATGCCCGGCACGCGCCGGCCCGCGACGTAATACTCGGCCACGTCGGTGGTGCGGCTGATGAAGCCGATTCCCGCATAAAGCAGAATCGTCACGAACAGCAGCAGATAGCCGATCAGCTCGCGCGGCATGCCGTGGTCTTCCAGTGTGGCGACGACGACCAGGAAGGCAATGAAGCCCACCGTGTAGAAGCCATAGTAGCGAAGCAGGCGGCGGAAGAAGGGATCACGCATCCTCGACCTCCTCGCCGATGCGATCCAGATAGCGCATCAGGATGACGTACGCAGCCACCAGCAGCAGATAGAACAGGGTCAGGCCCTGGGCCGCCATGTAGAAGGAGAATGGCCACCCGAACAGATTGAGCTCGAACAGCTCGCGGGCAAAGAACAGGGCGCCGAAAGTGACGCCGAACCAGGCCATCAGCATGCCGGCAGTCAGGCGGCGTGCGAGACGCCAGTAGCGCAGGCTCCGGTCAGTCGGAAGAGGGCGTAGGGTATCCATTTATCCGATGTCCTCGATGAAATCCGGTCGACGCAATAACGGCAAGGCCACCTGAAGCAGGGTGCCGGGAAACCGCGGGTCCTGGCAGTGCGGGTTGTCCCGCAGATTGACTTCCGCGCGATGCTGTTGCGCGATCTCGCGCACGATCGCCAGACCCAGGCCGCTTCCCTCCGCATTGCTGCCGAGAATGCGATAGAAGCGTTCGAACACATGCGACCGTTCCGCTTCCGGAATGCCCGGTCCGGTATCTTCCACTTCGACGATCGCCCGCTTCTCGGGAGAGTCGATGCGTACCCGCACCGTCACGCTGCCGCCGGCCGGCGTATAGCGCAGGGCGTTGTCGATCAGGTTGCTCAGCATTTCCCGCAGCATGACCGCATTTCCCATCGTCATGACAGCGTGTGCGGGTTGTTCGAACCCCAAATCGATTTCGTGCGCGAAGGAGGCCTGCACCCAGTCCTGCACCACCGCTCGGGCCAGTTCGCACAGGTCGAGCGGCACGAGTTGCATGGCTTGCGCGCCGCGGTTCTCGGCATGGGCCAGTGTCAGCAGCTGGTTCACCAGGCGCGTTGCGGACTGCGAGCTCTTGGCCAGTTGTTCCAGTGAGCGTCGCACTTCGTCCGGGTCGTGCTCGCGCAGGGCGAGCTCTGACTGGGTGCGCATGCCCGCCAGTGGCGTCTTCATCTGATGCGCGGCGTCAGCGATGAAGCGCTTCTGCATCTCGATGTTCTGCGAAAGACGATTGAGCAGCTCGTTGAACGAGCGCACCAGCGGCGTGATTTCCTCGGGTACGACGCCGGTTTCGATTGGCGACAGGTCATCTGGCCGGCGCGCACGGATGCGCTGCTGGATTTCATCCAGAGGCGAAAGTCCGCGCGAGAGGGCCAGCCACACCAGTGCCAGGGCAACCGGAAGAATGACGAACTGTGGAAGGATCACTCCCTTGATGATCTCGTTGGCCAGGTTGGCACGCTTTTCCAGCGTCTCGGCCACCTGAACCAGTGCGAGGTAATGCTCGTGCAGGGCCTCGCGGTTGCGGCGGTCGTGGCGCATGTCGACATACAGGTAGGCCACGCGAACTTCGTCGCCATGCATGACGTCGTTGCGGAACTGGACCCGGGCGGTGGAAACCTGGCTGTCGGCCGGTGGACGCGGAAGGGCGATG
>JAEZHR010000085.1 GCA_023416415.1 Pseudomonadota bacterium | reverse complement strand
ATCCTCGACATCCCGGTACAGCTGACGGTGGAGCTGGGTCGCACCAAGATCGCGATCAAGAACCTGCTGCAACTGGCGCAAGGCTCGGTGGTGGAACTGGACGGCCTGGCCGGCGAGCCGATGGACGTGCTGGTCAACGGCTGCCTGATCGCGCAGGGCGAAGTGGTGGTGGTCAACGACAAGTTCGGCATCCGCCTGACCGACATCATCACGCCCTCGGAACGCATCCGCAAGCTCAACAAGTGATGCGCGCCCTTCTCCCCCGCCTGCTCCCCCTGGCCCTGTTGCTGGCACACGTGCCCGCCTTCGCCGCCGAACCGGCATCCCCGCCGGGGGGGAATCTGCTGCGGGTGCTGTTCGGCCTGATCGTGGTGCTGGCGCTGATGGCGGGTGCGGCCTGGATGATGCGACGCATGGGCGTGGCGGGAATGCACGCCAACAGCGTCGCGAAAGTGGTCGGCGGCGTGGCCGTCGGCAACCGCGAACGCGTGGTCGTGGTCGAAGTGGCGGACCAGTGGATCGTGGTGGGGGTGGCACCCGGACGCGTGAGCGCCTTGCAGACCATGCCGCGCCAGGAACTTGCCGCCGGTCTGCACAACCCTGCGGGTCCGGACAACTTCTCCACCTGGCTCAAGCGAACGATGGACAAGCGCAATCAGCGCTGACCGCGCGCCCGTACCTCCCTGGATGATTGCCATACGCAATCGCTCGAAATGCGCCTCTTCCCCAATCTGAAACCTCTTCACCTGCCGCTCGCGGCCGCCCTGTTCGGCCTGCCCCTGCTGGCTGCAGCTCAGGCGGGCCTGCCCGCAGTCACCGGAACACCTGCGCCCGGCGGCGGAACGACCTATACGCTAAGCCTGCAGACGCTGCTGTTCCTGACCGCGCTCACGCTGCTGCCGGCAGCACTGCTGATGATGACCAGCTTCACGCGCATCATCATCGTGCTCTCGCTGCTGCGCCAGGCGCTCGGCACCCAGACCGCGCCGCCCAACCAGGTGCTCGTTGGACTGGCCCTGTTCCTGACACTGTTCGTGATGGGCCCGGTATTCGATCGCATCTACGAGACGGCTTACCAGCCGCTGTCAGAAAACAAGATCACCACGGCCGAGGCGCTGGAACGCGGCGCCGTGCCGCTGAAGGAATTCATGCTGCGCCAGACGCGCGAGAGCGACCTCGCCCTGTACGTTCGCCTGTCCGGCGCGCCGGCGCTGAACGGTCCCGAAGACGTGCCGCTGCGCCTGCTGATCCCGGCCTTCATCACCAGTGAGCTGAAGACCGCATTCCAGATTGCGTTCGCGGTCTTCATCCCCTTCCTCATCATCGACATGGTGGTCGCGTCGATCCTGATGTCGATGGGGATGATGATGATGTCACCTGCGCTGGTTTCACTGCCCTTCAAACTGATGCTTTTCGTCCTGGTCGATGGCTGGTCGCTCCTGATCGGCTCCCTGGCGCAAAGTTTCTTCTAGAGCTATCAGAGATTTCAAATGACACCCGAAAGCGTAATGACCATTGGCCGTCAGGCCATCGAAGTCACCCTGATGGTGGCCGCCCCGCTGCTGCTGACTGCGCTGGGAGTAGGTCTGGTGGTCAGCATCTTCCAGGCCGCCACGCAGATCAACGAAATGACGCTGTCCTTCATCCCGAAACTGATCGGCATTTTCCTTGCGCTGATCCTCGCCGGGCCGTGGATGTTGACAATCCTGGCCGATTACATGCGGCAGATGTTTTCCGGGATACCGGGGATGATCGGATAGGCGCATGCGTGCCCGCCCAAGCGCCGACGTTCCCGTGCCGGCGGGAATCCGTTCCCACCTGGAGCAAGTGCGTGAATCTTCCGGACTGCGCGCGCGGCTGCGTGCATAAGCAGATGTCCTTGCGGGCCATACGCCACGCACGGCCGATATGATCAGCTTCGACAGCACCGAACTTTATACCTGGGTCGCTTCCTTTCTCTGGCCGCTCACGCGCATCCTTGGCCTGATTGCTGCCGCCCCCTTGTTCGGCAATCTGAGTGTTCCCGTGCGGGTCAAGGTCGGCCTGGGCGTCATGCTGACCCTCGTCATCGCGCCCGGTGTGCCGGCGATGCCGGCGACCGATCCGTATTCCCTGGCCGGTCTCGCCATCGTTGCGCAGGAACTGATCATCGGACTGGCCATGGGATTTTCCATGCGCATCGTCATGGCTGCGGTCGAAATGGCGGGCGAGATCACCGGATTGACGATGGGCTTCGGCTTTGCGACCTTCTTCGATCCGCAGACGCGCGCGCGCACTTCGGTGCTGGCACAGTTTCTGTCGCTGCTGGCGCTGATGATTTTCATCGCCCTCAACGTGCACCTGCTGATGCTTTCCACGCTGGCGCACAGTTTCGTGACGATGCCGATTTCGCCTGAGCCGGTGGGCACCAACATGTTCTGGCAGGTCGCGCGATGGGGTGCACTTATCTTCAGCGCGGGCGTTCAGCTGGCCTTGCCCCTGATCGCGGTTTTGCTTATCACCAACTTCGCACTGGGCATTCTGACGCGCGCGGCGCCGCAGCTGAATCTGTTCGGGATCGGGTTTCCGGTCACGGTAGGCGCCGGATTCATCATCCTGGGTCTGGTCCTGCCTTACCTCACCACGCCAATTTCACGCCTGTTCGAGGAAGCCATCGGCTTCATCCGCCAGATTTCGGGCGGATAGTCGCCCCGCCAGGACGCGCGCGCATTGATGACACCTCCACGGAGACGGAAGCGAGGGACGGTGCGATCGAGCCCTCCCGGGGAAGACCGCCGAATGCCGCCCGGCCGCCGGGATCGGCGAAACGGCCTGTAGCGCCTGTAAGCCGGCGCGCCTTAGAGGTAGTTGAACAAGGAAAGCTGCGACGTCTGCACGAAGGACTGCTGGGCGGCGTCGAGAATGATCTTCTGCTTGACCATGTCGGAGATGGCCTTGGTGTAGTCGAGTTCCTGAAGCTCGGCCAGAGTGGTCGCGTATTGCAGATCGCGGTCTTCTCCCTGCGAATCGAGGTTGTCCAGCTCGCGCATGCGCGAGCCGATCGAGGCGCGCGTGGTAAGTATGCTGTCGAGCGCGTTGGCGAGACTGCGTGACGCCTCGTTCAGGCCATTGGCCAGCGCGGCGCGCCCGGCCCCGGCATCGACCGGCGCCTCGAGCGCGGCGATCAGGTTTTCCATGGTCTTGAAGAGGCTCTGCCGCCTGCTCGGCTCCAGCACAAAGCTGTCACCGTCCGCCGGCGCGCCCTTGATCTCGACGCGGTAGCCATTGATGTCGATCGACTGTCCGCTGACATACGGCCTTGGCGTCGCATCAATCGGCACGTCAGGGTCGGCCGCATTCAGGTCGTGTACCGTGAAAGTAACTTCCTCGGTATCGGGATCGATGGCGAAGCGAAGTTCGTAGGACGTTGCGAGGGCTTCGTTACGGCCGTTGCTGCCAAGCACGATCTCGCCGCCGCCCGTGTTGGTGCCTGCCGGCACGGCATTGAAATATCCATTGCCGGTTTTCGCACCTTCGAACACCGTGCTGCCCGGCTCGCTCAGGGCAATCGTACGCTGCGGCCCCACCTGCAGCATACGCTGCCCCTGGTCACCCTTGTAGGTGATGCTGCCCGCTTCGCTCGCATAGGGCTTGGTCGTGACCTGGTAGCCTGCAAACAGGTAGTTGCCCGTGCCGTCGTCGGTATTGGCAAGGCCAAGCAGATCTTCCATCCGGCCGCGCAGTTCGGTGGCCAGAAAGCTCCTTTGCTGGTTGTCCAGGCTACCGTTACCGCCTTGAACGACCATGGCCTGCACATCCTGAATCAGTTTGGTCACATCCTGCAGCGCCACCTCCTGCATGTTCAGGTTGTGGCGCGCTGCGTCGCGGTTGGTGGCCAGCTGCGCGTTGATCGAGCGTGCCTGGGATAGCTCGAGTGCACGTGCAGCGGCGACGGGGTCGTCCGAAGGTGTGAGTATCCGGCGGCCGGTCGCGATTTGATCCTGCGCGCGTGCGAGCGTTGCCTGCAGATCGCTGATGCGGCCGCTACCGGTTTCAAAGAGCATCTTGGTGCTGATACGCATGGCTTGCGGTTCCCGATGAATGCGTGGTTAACGACCCAGTTGCAGCAGGATGTCGAACATCTGCTGCGCGGCCTGCATGATCTTGGCTGCGGCTTGGTACGCCTGCTGGTAGCGCAGCAGGTTGGCAGCCTCCTCGTCCACATTTACGCCGGACTCGGCCTCGTGAGCGCTGACGGCCTGTTCCAGATAGCGTGCCTCTGCCTTGCTGGTGACTTCAAGTTCGTGCGTCTTGTTGCCGACCAGGCTGACCAGCTGCGCATAGGCGGTGCTGTAGCTGACCGTCCCGTTGGCCAGGGTGTTTTTCGTCTGCAGCTCGCCGAGCGCCACGGCGTTGCGGCTGTCGCCGACGCCATTGCTGTTCTTCTCGATGATGAAGGAATCGCCCGCAGCCGGCACCCCACTCAGCTCGACGCTCCAGCCATTCAGGGAGACCGTCGAATCGCCGGGCAAGGTTCCAGTGGCCAGCTCATTGGGCGGATCCGCCGGGGGATTTCCCTGCAGAACCCGGTATTCGGTGGGGGAGTCGAACACGATCGTGACCGGCGTGAACAGTTCCGGATCCGAAGCGTCGGTCACGGTGCCCGCGCTGATCGCACCCGAGCCGGCGTTCGTCGTGGGCGCTTCGGTACGAATGGGCGCAGCGGCCGCGATCTTCGTCACATCGCTGATCGCAAGCGAGAACTCGGTCACCGCGTTCGCCGTCGGGCGCACGAGGAAGCTGTCGCCGGGCTGGGTGGCCCCAGACTCCAGTTCGATGGTCACGCCGTCCACGGTGACCGGAAAATCGGCAAAATCGGTCGCCGTCCCGTCCGACAGGCGCACGGCGCGGAAACTGCCGTCGTCGAGCGCTTCGATCCGGTAGTCGCTGGTCGTCAGCTGGCTTGCATCGACGACGGTTGCGGAAATCTCGGCATCACCCTGGTTGCTGACGTGACCGCGCGTGACCGGTCCGCCGACATTGAAGAAGGTGCCGCCCTGCTCGCCATTCTGGTCCAGACCCTGGGCGTGCTGCGCGTTGAAGGCATGCGCCAGCCCGATCGCGATGCGGCCGAGGCTGTTTTGCGCGGTATTCAGAATCTGCGAGCGGAACTCGAGCAGACCGCCAAGCTTGCCGCCGGTCATGACCGATTCTGGCAGCGGAATCAGGTCCTCGCCGTTGCGCACGCCGATGCTGATGCGCGTGCCGTCTTCGAGCGAGGGCGTGGCGGCCAGTTCGAAGGCCTTGCGGCCGACCACCAGCGGCTGGCCGTTGCCGATCGAGACGTTGTAGCTGTTGCCCTGCTTGACCACATTGACCTTGACCTCCTTGGACAACTCGCTGATGGCGTGGTCGCGCTGGTCGAGCAGGTCGTTCGGCACCTTGCCCTGGTTGGTTCCGACTGCCTTCTCGATCGCGTCGTTCAGATATGCGATCTGCTGCGCATACACGTTGATCGGGCCAATGCTCTCCTGGATCTGGCGATTGACGCCCACTTCCATTTCCTTGAGCTGGGCATCGAGACTGCGCAGCCGCGATACCATGGCCTCGGCGGACGACAGGACAAGCTGGCGGGCTTCGGCCGGCCGCGGGCCGCTCGCCAGGTTCTGCACACTGGCGAAGAATTCCTGCAGCGTCGGCGCCAGGCCGGCCTGCGGATCACCGAACTGGTTGTTGATCCGGCTGATGTTGAGGTAATAGGTTTCGAGCTGGTTCTTGCTGGACTGGGTGCTCTGCACCTGCGCGGCCAGCATCTCGTTGTAGACGCGGCGCACGTCCACCACTTCCGTTCCCTTGCCGAGATAGCCGACGCCCGCGAACTGGGCACCAGCCGTTCCCTGGATCACCACCTGGCGCGAATATCCCGGCGTGGCCGAATTGGCAATATTGTGACCTGTCGTGGCCAGTCCCGCCTGAGCTGCAGCCAGTGCGGTCTTGCCGATGTTAAGGATTGAACTCATGGTGATGTCCGCTTTGGTGCCATATCCCCGTCAACGGCAGATTCGGCAAAAACTTGAGGGAGATGTTCGAAAACGCTCGTCCGGCCGGCCGTCAAGTCGTTTGTCAACCCGACAAGGCGTTGTTGATGATGTGCGTGAGCTTGGCTGCGTATTGCGGGTCGGTGGCATAGCCGGCGCGCTGCAATCCGCTGGCGAAGCTTTGCGCGTCGCGCGAATTGGCAATCACGTGCTGGTAGCGACTGTTGTTGCTCAGCAGGCTGGCGTAGTCGCGAAAGGCCTCGGCATAGGAGCCATAGGCGCGGAATTTTTCGACACGTTTCTCCGGCACGCCATCGACGTATTCGGTCGTCGTCACATCGACCGTCCGGCCCTTCCAGCCGCCGGTTGCCTTGATGCCAAACAGGTTGAAGCTGTTGCTGCCGTCGGCGCCCCCGATTTCGTGTCGGCCCCAGCCGCTTTCCAGGGCGGCCTGGGCAAGGATAAAGCGTGCCGGAATGCCGGTACTGCGGCTGGCCTCTTCGGCATGCGGCATCATGCGCTGCTGGAACTGGCGCACGTGCTCGGGCTGCGAGGATTCTCCGCGCGCGGACTGCACCTTGTCCGACATCGCGGCCATCCAGGTCGCCGCCGCCGTGGCGGAAGACAAGGGACTGGGGCCCGGCGCCGCGTCGGCTGCGAACGGAGTACGTGCTGTCAGCTCGGCCGCGGCACCCTGCACCGGCACGCCGGACGCAAACGTCGCGGACAGTTGGCGCACGAGCACGTCGGCCAGGCCGACGCCACGCGAAGCCATGGTCTGGCTCAGCTGCTGATCCAGCATGGAGGTGTACATCCGGGTCTGGTCGTTGTCGAAGAAGCCGTCCTGCGGCGTGGCCTCGCGCATGCTCTTCATAAGCATGTTCATGAACAGCGCCTCGAACTGCTTCGCCGCTTCCTGCAGCGCCTCGGGCGCATTCTCGCGGGCCGAACGGCGCAGGCCGTCCAGTCCTTGCGCATCGAGCGCAAGCCTGGCACCAGTGCTGTCAAGCCTGTCAATCATCAAATGATCTCCAACTCGGCACGCAGGGCACCGGCGGCCTTCATCGCCTGCAGGATGGCGAGCAGATCCTGCGGAGTGGCGCCGATGGCATTCAATGCCTTGACCACGTCAGCCAGCGAAGTGCCGCCTTCCAGCATCACCACCTTCCCCGGTTCCTTGCGCAGTTCGATCTGCGAAGTCGCAGTGACGACCGTCTGCCCTTGAGAGAACGGTGCGGGCTGGGAGACGATGGGCTCGCTGTTGATCTGCACCGACAGATTGCCGTGCGACACCGCACAGGCATCGAGAGTCACGGCCTGGTTCATCACCACCGAACCGGTGCGGGCATTGAGGATGACTTTCGCGCTGGCCTGGGCCGGCATCACGCGCAGGCTCTCCAGCGCACCGATGAAGGCCACGCGGCCGTTACTGTCGCCCGGCGCGCGAACGCGAATGACGCGGCCGTCCTGGGCAGCGGCCGTACCGCTGCCGAACCGCTGGTTGATGGCGTCGACCACCCGGCTGGCAGTGGAAAAATCAGTGTCGTTGAGTTCGAGGAAGATCGCATCGGCGTGGCCAAGCGAAGTCGGCACCGCACGCTCGACTGTTGCGCCGCCGGAAATGCGGCCCACACTCAGGTGGTTGAACTGGGTCAGGCTGCCGTTGGCCGAGGCGCCTGCGCCCCCCACCACCACATTGCCCTGTGCGATACCGTAGATCTGCCCGTCGGCACCCTTGAGCGGCGTCATCAGCAGCGTGCCGCCACGCAGGCTTTTGGCATTGCCCATCGAAGAAACCGTCACATCCAGCTTCTGTCCCGGCTGGGCAAATGGAGGCAGCGAAGTGGTGACCACCACTGCCGCGACATTCTTCAATTGCAGGTTGGTTCCGGCAGGCACCGTCACACCGAGGTTCTGCAGCATGCTGATGACGCTCTGCACCGTGAACGGCGTCTGCGTGGTCTGGTCGCCGGAACCGTCGAGCCCTACCACCAGACCGTAGCCGATCAGCTGGTTCTCACGCACGCCCTGGATGCTGGCCAGGTCCTTCAGGCGTTCGGCCGCAGCCGCCGGACCGATGGCAAAGGCCGCGCCAAGCACGAATGCGGCACAGGTCAGAAAGGTAGGAATACTTCGCATGCGATCCTCGCTACAGCGGCAGCAGGCTCAGGAAGAAGCGTGCCAGTTGCGACGACATCTCGGCCTTGTCGATACGGGTGTTGGTCCGGTACTCCACACGCGCATCGGCCACCTTGGTGGAGGGCACCACGTTGCCGGCCAGGATCGTGTCAGGACTCACGACACCCGAAAAGCGCACGTACTCCACGCCCTTGTCGAGCGCGACCTGCTTCTCGCCGGAGACCACGAGGTTCCCGTTGGGCAGAACATCCACGACCGTGGTCGTGATGGTGCCGCTGAAGGTGTTGCTGGAACTGGCCGAGCCCTTGTCGGAAAAGCTGCTGTCGGCCTCGGCCTGCACGGATGCCTTGCCGAGGATGCCGGCCCCGAGTCCGAACAGGGTCGGAATCGAGGATTCGACGCTGCTCGACTTGCTGGCACTGGTGGCGGCGCTCTTGCCGGCGCTGGTGCGCTCGCTGATGGCGATCGTGATCACGTCGCCGACCCGGCGTGCGCGCCTGTCCTCGAACAGAGGCTGGTATCCGCTGCCGCCCTGAAAGATCGCACCATTGCTTGCCGGCGCCTGCACAACCTGGGCAACAGGCGGCGTCGGCGGCTGATAGGTGATCGTTTCCGGGACGGTCTCGCAGCCGCTGGCCAGCAGCGCGATACCGAATGCGGCGAGCAGTCTGTTCATGGCGTTTTCCCGTTTCCCTCAGAGCTGCATTCAGAGTTGCGACAAGCGCTGCAGCATCTGGTCCGAAGTCGAGATCGACTTGCTGTTGATTTCGTAGGCGCGCTGGGTCTGAATCATGCTTACCAGTTCCTCGACGACGTTCACATTCGAGGTTTCGACATAGCTTTGCAGCAGCAGGCCGGCACCGTTGATGCCCGGAGTATTGACGTTGGGCGGACCGGATGCTGCCGTCTCGACGTACAGGTTCTCACCCTTGGATTCCAGGCCGGCCGGATTGATGAAGGTGGTCAGCTGCAGGGTGCCGACCTGAACCGGTGCAGCAACCCCCGGCTGCTTGACGGTGACGGTACCGTCGCGCCCGATGGTCAGCGTCGATGCATCGGCCGGAATCATGATTGCCGGCTGCACCACGAAACCGCTGGCCGTCACCAACTGGCCCTGATCGTCGATCTGAAAGGAGCCGTCGCGGGTATAGGCCTGACTGCCGTCGGGCAGGGCCACTTCGAAGAAACCGTTGCCCTGGATGGCGACATCCTTTTCGTTGCCGGTCGGCTGCAGGTTGCCCTGAGTGAAGATGCGTTCCGTGGCAACCGGCCGCACACCCGTGCCGAGCTGCATGCCGGAAGGCAGCTGGGTCTGCTGCGAGGACTGCGCGCCGGGCTGGCGGATGGTCTGGTACAGCAGATCCTCGAACACGGCACGCGAACGCTTGAAACCGGTCGTGCTGACGTTGGCCAGGTTGTTCGAGATCACGTCCATCTGCGTCTGCTGCGCTTCGAGGCCGGTCTTGGAAATCCAGAGTGAGCGAATCATGATGTGTTCCTGTCGTTAGCCGTTCAGGGAAAGCAACTGGCCTGCCTTGCCGGCATTGCTCTCGGCGTTCTTTAGCATGTTCATTTGCAGCTCGAACTGGCGCGCGTGGGAGATCATCTCGACCATCGCATCCACCACGTTGACGTTGCTGCTTTCCAGTGCGCCGCCGATCAGGCCGACGTTTGCGTCGGCCTGCGCCGCACCGCCGTCCTTGAGCCGGAACAGGCCGTCACCGCCGCGCACCAGATCCTGCTCGGGCGGATTGACCAGCTTGACCCGGCCGAGCGCAACCGGCTGGCCGGGCTCGTATTCGGTGCTGATCGTGGAGACCGTGCCGTCCTTGGCAAAGGCGACCGTCACATCCGGCGGAATGGTGATGATCCCGCCATCACCCAGCACGGGCAGACCGCCCGGGGTCTGCAGCACGCCGTTCTCGTTGACGACCAGACTGCCGTTGCGCGTGTACCCTTCGCTGCCGTCAGGCAACTGGACCGCAATCCAGCCCGGTCCCTGCACAGCCACGTCGAGGGCGCGCCCGGTGTTCTGGATCGCGCCCTGACTGAAATCGGTGCCCACCGTGGCATCCACCACGAACGCACGCGTGGGCAGCGGCGCGCCCTGCACCGGCACGGCGCGAAAGCTGTCGAGCTGGGCACGAAAGCCGGTCGTGGTGGCGTTGGCCAGATTGTGCGCAGTCGTGGCCTGCTTCTCCAGGATCTGCTTGGCACCGGTCATCGCGGTGTAAATCAGGCGGTCCATGCCTTGCTCCGGTTGTCGGCGCTATGCATCAGCGCAGGTTGACCAGCGTCTGCAGCATCTGATCCTGCGTCTTGATCGTCTGCGAGTTGGCCTGGAAGACGCGCTGCGCGGTGATCATGTTCACCAGTTCAGACGTCAGGTCGACGTTCGAATCCTCGACTGCGGACGATTGCAGCACGCCGAAGTTGCCCGTGTCCGGCACGCCGATGGCAGGTTCGCCGGAATCGGCTGTTTCCACCCAGCCGTTGTTGCCGGTCGGTTGCAGACCATTCGGATTGGTGAAATGGGCAAGCACGACTTGGCCGAGGACGGCCGTCTTGCCATTGGTATAGCGGCCGATGATGGTGCCGTCCGTACCCGTTGTGAAGCTGGCCAGCCGGCCGGAAGTATAGCCATCCTGGAGCGGCGGGCTGACGGTGAATGGAGCACCGTACTGGGTGGAACGTGCAATGTCGAACTGGACGGTGAACGGCGTCACTGCACCGGTGCCGGTCGCGACCGAGATCGGGAACGGCATGGCGGGCGTGACGGTATCGAGAGCGCCGGTCGCCCCTGAGAAGGTGACCACGGCAATCGGATCGGTCACGCCGGGAGCTCCCGCCGGATCGCCGTCCACGACCACTCCGTCGGTGGCCGCATACACGTTCCACGTGTTGGGCCCCGTCTTGACGTAGAACGTCTGCAGCACATGCGGATTGCCGAGCGTGTCGTACACGTCGACCGTGGTCGAATCGTGATAGGTGGTCGGATCGGCGATATCGAAGGCGGCCGTGATGGCGGTCTTGCGCGAATCGAGGTTGAACTCCTGCTGCACCGATTCGGTCACCTTCGGTGGCAGAGATTCGCCATTGATGCGCAACGGCACCGGCGTGCCGGTCGAGATGACACCGTTGACGTCAACCAAGTAGCCGGTCAGACGCGCACCGCTGGCATTGACTATGTAACCCTCGCGGTCGAGCTGGAACTGGCCGTTGCGCGTGTAGGTGACTGCTCCGTTCTCGCTCATGCGGAAAAAGCCGTTTCCATTGATGGCCATGTCGAGCGGGTTGTTGGTGCCGGTTATGTTCCCGCGCGTGAACTGCTGAGCCACGGCCGACACCTTGGTACCGATACCCACGTCGTTGGCGACGGCGCCGCTGAGCGAACTCGCATAGAGATCGGCAAACTGCGCCTGCGAAGACTTGAAGCCGACCGTGCTCGCATTGGCCACGTTGTTGCCGATTGCCTCGAGGCTTTTCGAAGCTGCAGCCAGACCACTCAAACCCTGTTGGAAGCCCATTGACCCTCTCCTTGCTCTTGCTTCTTAGATGATTTCGCGTACATCGGACATGGTCATCTGACCAATGCCGGCGATATTCAGGCGCACGCCGTTCGAGCCGCCCATGCTGACGCTGTCGACCCTGCCGAAGGCCAGCCGCGTGACCGGCACCGTGGTGCCGCCACGCTCGGCTTCAACCTCGAAGCTGTAGCGGCCGGGCTCCGCATTGCTGCCGTCCGGGAGCACACCGTCCCAGATCACGGGCGAGGAGCCCGCCTCGACTCCGGAAAGCTCGATGGCATCGACGGGGTTGCCGTTGCCGTCGTAGATCTTGATCGTGACCTTGTCGGCCGGGCTCGTCATTTCAAAGCCGAGCAGGCCACCGCTCTCGCCCAGGTCGACGGTGGAACCCGGCACCAGCACGCCGTGGCCGATCAGGTTAGCCGCCTGCATCGACTGCGTGACCTGGTAGCTGGCCTGCAGCCCCTGCAGGCTCGTGTTGAGCTTGTCGATGCCGGTGACGGTGGAGAGCTGCGCGAGCTGGCTGGTCACCTGGGCATTGTCGAGCGGGTTCAGCGGATCCTGGTTGCGCATCTGCGTCACCAGCAGCGTCATGAAACGGTTCTCGGCGTCTTCCGCCGTCGTCTTGGTGGACTGGCGCGCGCCGTTCATGGTGCGCATCAGATCGTCGAGGCCGGTGCCGGATACGGTTGTCATTCAATTTTCCTGTGCGTTACTGGCCGAGCGTCAAGGTCTTGAGCAGCATGGTCTTGGCTGCATTCATGGTCTCGACGTTGGTCTGGTAGGAACGCGAGGCCGAGATCATGTTGACCATCTCCTCGACCACGTTCACGTTGGGCATCTCCACATAGCCTTCTTCATTGGCCTGGGGGTGTTTGGGGTCGTACACCAGGCGCGTGGGCGCCTGGCTCTCCACCACCTGCTGCACCTTCACGCCGGTGGAACCGGGCGCGTTCGACGGCACTGCCTCGAACACCACCTGCTTGGACTTGTAAACCTGCCCGTCGGGGCCGGTCGTACTGTCGGCGTTGGCGATGTTGCTGGCCACGGTATTGAGCCGCTGACCCTGGGCCGTCATGGCCGAACCGGCCACGTTGAAGATGTTGAATAGCGACATTTAGTGTCCTCACTGCCCTTGGATGGCGGTCATCATCTTTTTGATCTGCCCGCCGGCGAACTGCACGCCAGCCTCGTAGCGCAGTGCGTTATCAAGGAAGCGGTTGCGTTCGGAATCCATTTCCACCGTGTTGCCGTCCACCGCACCCTGAGCGGGAGTGCGGTACAGCAGCGGAGCGCCGCTCGCGGTCACGCCGGCCGAAACGCCGGACAGATGCGCCGACGCGGTTTTCACCAGCTCCTTTGGCGCGTTCAGACCATCGCGCGCCAGCGCCGTCTTGAGCGCGGAATTGAAATCGACGTCGCGCGCCTTGTAGTTCGGCGTGTCCGCGTTCGCGATGTTCGAAGCCAGCACCTGCTGGCGTTCGGCACGCAGGGCCAGCACCGTCTGGTGAAAGCGTAGCGTCTCGTCCAGTTTTCCGATCATGTCGACCTCCATGCCCCCAGCGACCTGAGTGACCGGACGCACTTCCGGCCTCGACCCTAGGGGGATTGATGTAGCGTCGATAATACGGATGCAAAAGTCACATCCATCCTGCAATAAGGCTCCTAAACCACATCCTTTTCATCCTTTTAAATCGAGGTCTCGGGGCTACCATGCAGCCTGGAATCAATGTCGCCCGCACCATGCGCCTGCTACCCCGCCTACTCGTCGCGCTGATCGCCGTCTGCAGCCTGTCGGCCCAGGCCACCACCGCACGTCACGACCCGGCACAGTTGCGCCTGCTAGCGGAACACTTCCTCAAGACCCAAAGCACCGGCCTGCCCGGAGAAGTCTCGATCGCAGTCGGCCAGATCGACACCCGGCTGGCACTGCCGATGTGCGTCGCGCCGGAAGCCTTCCTGCCCAAGGGGGCGCGGGTGTGGGGCAAGACCTCGGTCGGTCTGCGCTGCCAGGCCCCCTCTCCATGGACCATCTACGTACCGGCCACAGTGAAGGTGACCGGGGAATATCTGATTGCCGCCGCTCCGCTGGCCCAGGGCCAGACCCTGGGCGCGAACGACGTGACCACGATCAAGGGCGACCTGACCGCTCTGCCCGGCGGCGTACTGACCGCCATCGACGAGGCCGTCGGACGCACCCTAGCCGTATCCTTGACCGCCGGAACGCCCTTGCGCGGCGACGCACTGCGGGTCGTGCGGGTGGTCCAGCAGGGCCAAAACGTGCGTCTGATCACGCGCGGACCGGGGTTCCAGGTCAGCGCGGAAGGCCGGGCACTAAACCACGCGGCAGACGGTCAGATCGCCCAGGCACGCACCAGCTCGGGGCAGGTGGTCAGCGGCGTGGCCCGCCCGGGCGGGGTGATCGAGGTGACGTACTGATGAAAATGCAAGAAATCGTTGCAGCACGCTAAAGTTTTCCGCGGCGGCGTCGATATACGGGATGACAAGGAGCATAGGATCAACCTGAGTGTGCTTCGGAGCCTTCTTCCGGCAGCCAGCAGCGACGGCCCCTCGTCCTCCAACCCATCAAGGAACGATCGTGAAAATCGATGAATCGGTAAAGAAAACCACTGGCCTGGCCGTCGGCACGACCCAGACCCGGTCCGGCAAGGGCGCGGAAAAGGCCGGTGCGGCATCCGGGGCCCCGGGGATGGCGCAATCGGACAGCGTGCATCTGTCGACCCAGGCACAATCGCTGGCCAGCAGCGGCGGCAATTCGGTGTTCGACGCCCGGAAGGTCGAAGAAATCAAGGCCGCAATCGCCGAAGGCCGCTTTCATGTCGACCCGGAAAAGGTCGCCAACGGCCTGCTCGATACGGTCTCCGATCTGATCCACACCCGCAAGGGATAAGCCCGAACTCGCCGCCCGCCATGCATACCTCCGCCTCTCCGGCCCGCACGCTCGCAGAAGAACTCGCGACCTGCCGCAGTCTGCTTGAGCTGCTCGCCAGCGAACAGGACCTGCTGGTCAAAGCCGAGGTGGACGGTCTGGGCCGCACCTCGGAAGAAAAGGCACGCCTGGTGGCGAGCATGAATGCGCTTGCCCAACAACGCCACCAAAGTCTGGCGGCGGCCGGCTTTCCGGCCAGTGAAGCAGGCATGCAGGACTGGCTCAAGCAGTCTGCATCCGAGGTCCGGGCGCAACAGGACTGGAACAGCCTGATCGAACTGGCACGCGAGGCGCGCGAACAGAACCGCCTCAATGGCGTGCTGATCGCCCAGCACATGACGCGCACCCAAAAGACATTGAACGTGCTGCAGGGTGCACCCGTGGGCGGTGCCCTTTACGGTCCGGACGGACAGGCGACCGGGGCCGGCACGGGACGCCGCCTGGTCGTCGGCTGAGCCGCCGGCGACCGCCCTGCCGCTGCCGCTCGGGCAGGGCCTGGTTCCGTTTTGCAGCCTGAACGCAGTATTCGCTGTTTCGCCGCGCTTTCGCGCAATTCTCCTGATTCCCTGTTTCGCACCCGCTATGGGCGGAATGCCTTCTGCCATCCTGGAGTTGGAGCGCAGCCCTTCTGCACAATTTCAAAGCTGAGACGTGTACGGAAAGCTGCCCGGAACGGAGAAATGTCCGGACGCGCATGGCGATCTGTCGGCACGCCGGACTCGGTTCAACCATGTCCCGCCTCAGACCCGGCCCGCGCCTTCCAGACTCACCTCACGCCCTTGCGACTGTTCGTGCGACATGATCAGCACTTCCACGCGCCGGTTTCGCTGACGCCCTTCTTCCGTCTGGTTGCTCGCAACCGGACGCGTCGCGCCGTAGCCCACCGTTGCCATGCGCGCCTCGACCACTCCTGCGCTGGCAAACAGGCGCACGACACTGCCTGCGCGGACTGCCGACAACTCCCAGTTGGAGGCAAATGCGGCGTTGTTGATCGGCACGCTGTCGGTATGGCCTTCCACCTGTATGGTGTGGTCGTCAAAGGTGAGCACCTTGGCCACCGCTCGCAGCACCTCCACGCTTGCCGGCGACAGATTCGCATCGCCCCTGGCGAACAGCACGCTGGCATTGACTTCCACCGTGATCCCGCGCGGCGACTGGGTCACGCGTACCTTGCCCTGCTCTACGAGGGGCGCCATGGCCTTCTGAATGTCGCGCGCAATGTCAGTCAGCCGCTGGGCCTCGTGCTGCAGGGTCACGGCATTCGGATGCGGCCTGGACTGCCCCGTCCGCGAATGAAGATCGGGGCCGGGCGGCGCGATCGGACGCCCTTCCAGCGGCGATATCCGGGCGTGCCCGAAAGCGCTGATCAACGAATCGGACAGCACGCGATACTTGCCTTCGTTGATCGTTGACAACGCGTACATGACCACGAAGAAGGCGAACAGCAAGGTGATGAAATCGGCATAGGACACCAGCCAGCGCTCGTGCCTGCCATCCTCCTCTTCTTCCTTGCGGCGGCGGCGTGCCATCAGCGGTAGGCCTGCAGGCGTTCCTCGACCACGCGCGCGTTGTCGCCGGCGGCGATGCTGCAAAGCAGGTCGGCAAGCATCTCGCGGCGCTGCACTTCGTCGCCGACGATGGACTTGAGCTTGTGGGCGATAGGCAGGAACACCAGGTTGGCGAAGCCGACACCGTAGACGGTGGCAACGAAGGCCACCGCAATGCCGCTGCCCAGACGGCTCGGATCGCCGAGATTCTCCATGACCTGAATCAGGCCGAGCACGGCGCCGAGGATGCCGATGGTCGGCGCGTAGCCGCCCGCGGCTTCCCAGATCCGGACAGCCTGGCGCTCGCGTCGCTCATAGGTGTCAATATCGGCTTCCAGGATTTCACGCATCCTGGCGGGATCGATGCCGTCGACGATCAGGCGCAACCCCTTGGCGGTGAAACCGCAGTGTACGTTCTCGATGAAACGCTCCAGGCTCAGCAAGCCCTCGCGGCGCGCGGTCGCACTCCAGTTCGCCACCTGCGCCGGCAGAGCCGGATCGGCGTATGTCGGCGGACGGAACACCCAGGCGAGCATTCGGATCCCGCGCTGGAAATTCGGCAGGCCGGACTGCAGCAGCACCGCGCCCATAGTGCCGATGACGACA
>JAEZHR010000056.1 GCA_023416415.1 Pseudomonadota bacterium | reverse complement strand
GCATTATCGGCAGTCTCAGGATGAATGCGTGCGCGCGCGGCGATGTGCTGCGTCGTGCAGTCGCGACAACAACTGCGAGCTGACCGCACCCTCCATGGAAGCCTTCCTCATCTCCACCGGCATCGTCGCGCTTGCCGAAATGGGCGACAAGACGCAACTGCTTTCGCTCCTGCTGGCCGCACGCTTTCGCCGCCCGCTGCCCATCATCCTCGGCATCCTGGTCGCGACCCTGCTCAATCATGCACTGGCCGGCGCGGTTGGTACCTTGCTCACCGATTGGCTGGGTCCGGATGCGCTGCGCTGGATACTCGGCATTTCCTTCCTGGCCATGGCGGTCTGGATCATGATTCCCGACAAGCTCGACGACGTCGATGCCAAACCGGCTTCCTTCGGCGTGTTCGGTACCACCACGCTGGCCTTCTTCCTGGCCGAGATGGGAGACAAGACCCAGATCGCCACCGTCGCCCTGGCGGCGCGTTTCGATGCATTTTCGGCGGTCGTGCTCGGCACCACCGCCGGCATGATGATCGCCAACGTGCCGGCGGTGCTGCTGGGTGACCGCATCACGCGCATGGTGTCGCTCAAGGTCGTGCACGCGGTCGCGGCGTTGGTGTTCGCCGTGCTGGGCGTGCTCACGCTGTTCAACGTCGGCGGTTTCCTGTAGGCGGCGCGCGGCATGCGCGTCATGGCCGCATGACAGGGGGCTGGCAACGGCCCGCACGACAGTCTCACGCATTTGCCGTTCCGGCATTACACTTCTTCCGTTTCGCGTACAGCGAAGCCGAGAGCCTTTCGTCGGAAGCCGCGGCATGCCACGCCTTGCAACGAAAGGTTTTCCCTTCACTCCCCGGAAAGGAAAAACCTTGAACAAAGACACCCTCCAGCAAGGCGGATTGTGGAACCACGACCTCGCGCCGACCACGCCTGAACAGCGCACCTGGAAATGGCGCGACTACACGGCGCTCTGGGTCAGCATGGCGATCTGCATTCCCACCTACACCATGGCCTCCAGCATGCTCGACCAGGGCTTCACCTGGCAGAAGGCGATCTGGCTGGTCTTCGTCGCCAACTGCATCGTGCTGATCCCGATGGTGCTGATCGGGCGCGTGGGGCCGCAGTACGGCATTCCATTCCCCGTGATGGCGCGCGCGTCTTTCGGGGTCAAGGGCGCGAATCTTCCGGCCGTCCTGCGCGGCCTGGTCGGTTGCGGCTGGTTTTCGATCAACTGCTACTTCGGCGCGCTGGCCCTGCACGGTCTGCTCAACACCCTCGGTTTCGGACTGGCCGGTCCTTCGGAAGGCGAAGCGATCAGTCTGTCGCAGTTCGTCTGCTTCCTGGCTTTCTGGCTGCTGCACCTGATATTCATCTGGCGCGGCCTGGAATCGGTACGCAAGCTGGAAGTAGTCGCCGCTCCGCTGATGGTCGCGGCTTCCGTGCTGCTGGTGGGCTGGGCTTTCATCAACGTCTCGCCGTCCGACATCTTCAGCCTGCCGGCCAAGGCGGTCGAAGGCGGGCCGAAGACCTGGGCCGCGCTGACCGGGCTGGTCGGCTTCTGGGCCACGCTGGCGCTGAACATTCCGGATTTCACGCGGTTCGCGCGTTCCCAGCGCGATCAGGTGGTCGGACAGGCGCTCGGCCTGCCGTTGCCAATGGCGCTGTTCTCCATGGTCGGCATCATCGGCTTTTCGGTGTCGCAGATCCTGTACGGCAAGGCCGAGCTTTTCCCCGACGGGTTGTTCAACCAGATGGGTCCGCTGGCGTCGGCCATCGGCTTGGTCGTGGTGGTACTGGCGACGCTGACGACCAATGTTGCGGCCAACCTGGTTTCGCCGTCCTACGACTTCTCTCAGGTGGCGCCGAGCCAGATCAGCTTTCGCACCGGCGGCCTGATCGCGGCACTGCTGGGGCTGCTGTTCATGCCATGGAAGATTCTCGCCACCTCGGGCGGCTACCTGTTCACCTGGCTGGGTGGCTACGGCACGCTCCTGGGCGGGATCGCGGGCGTGCTGCTGGCGGATTACTACCTGCTGCGGCGGCAGCAACTGTCGCTTGACGACCTGTACACGCGCGGCGGGCAGTATGAATACACGGGTGGCTGGAACCTGAAGGCGGTGCTGGCACTGGTGCTGGGCGTTGCGCCCTGCCTGCCGGGCTATCTTGAAGTCGCCGGCGTGCTGGAGAAGGGGACTGTGGCGCCGTTGTGGGTAACGCTGTTCGACTTCGGCTGGTTCGTCAGCCTGATGATCGCGGGTACGGTCACGGTGCTGCTGGGGGCAAAAGGCGCGGCCGCCACGCGTACTACATCCTGATCCGAACCTTTTCCGTGTTCCGGCGCCTGTATCCGGGCGCCGGGCCGGAATGAAGGATCAGGCTGCGGCCAGCACGCTGGTGCTCATGTCGGTGTTCTTGCAGCCGTCGAGCAGGAAGGCAAGGCTGACCACCAGCACCAGTTCGCCCTCCGCCGAACGCGCGGTGCCGTTCACACCCTGGACCGCGATCGCGGTCAGCGGCTTGATCACCAGGTCGGCCGTGCCATCAACGCCGTCCACGGCCAGGATGTAGGGCTGCGGCGCGGCGATCACGATCCCCACTTTTTCCCTGCCCGGCTCATAGCCGAGAATTTGCGCCAGAGATCGCACCGCGAGCGGACGGCCCTGGTCGCGCAGCACCGGTGCACCGCCAACGGCGTCGAACTCGTCCGGCAGTTCGACCACGCGCTCGACGACTGCCATCGGCAGCGCCAGCAGGGCGTCCGAAACGCGTACCAACATTGTTGGAACAATCGACAGTTCGATCGGCAGGCGGATCAGGAAGGTCGTGCCTTCGCCCAGGCGTGAATCGATGCGGATGGCGCCGCGATGCTTTTCGACGGCGGTACGCACCACATCCATGCCGACTCCGCGGCCGGAAACGTTGGAGGCGACTTCCTTGGTCGAAAAACCCGGCAGGAAAACGAGCTGGTAGGCTTCCTCCGGCGTGGTTGCCTGGTGTTCGGTGATCAGGCCCTTGGCCAGCGCCTTGGAACGCAGCCGGTCGGCGTCCATGCCCTTGCCGTCGTCCGAGACCTGGATCATCACGCTGCTGCCTTCCTGCCATGCTTTGAGCAGGATGCTTGCGCGGCTTGCCTTGGTGGTGGCCGCGCGTTCTTCCGGCGTTTCGATGCCGTGGTCGAGCGCATTGCGCAGCATGTGCACCAGCGGGTCGTACAGGCTGTCGACCACGACGCGGTCGACTTCGGTCTCGGCGCCTTCGATGACGAGATCGACATTCTTGCCGAGGTCGCGCGCCAGTTCACGGACCAGGCGCGGGAACTTCTGGAACAGGCGGCCGACCGGCTGCATGCGCGTCGACAGCGTGGCGCGTGGCAGTTCGGTGGAGTAGCGCGAGGCGCGGCTGAGGGTTTCCTGCAGCGTGGCCATCAAGGCCGCGGCCTGACCTTCGAATTTGAACTGCTGCAACTTCTCCAGCAGCACGGCGGCCTGATTGGCGGCCTGCACCGATTCGCCCGCGACTTCGAGCAGGGCATCGAGCTTGACCGCATCGATGCGAATGGTGTCTTCCTTGACCTGGGTCGTCGCCTGCCGCGCGCCACCTTCGGCGCCAGCGGGTTTGGCCGCAGCGGCTGCGGCTGTCGCTGCAGGCGCGGTCGCCTGCGCTGCGACCGGGGGCGTGCTCTCGACTGCCGTCCCCGGCGGGACCACGGCGCGGTACAGCGCCTCCCAGTCCAGGCCGTCGTTGCCGGTCGCGCCGCCTGCCGCAGTTGCGGGAGCGGGGACGGGTGCGGATGTGGCCTGCACCTCGGCAGCGCCTGGCGCCAGCGCTTCCTTGCCTTCGATCGCGTCGGTAAGCAAGGTTTCGAGCTCGGGAGGAAGCGGCGAAAGAGAGTCCGGCGCGGCGCCATTGGCCAGTTGCTTCAACTGGTCGGCGACGAACCCGCTGGCCTGCAGGCCGGCTTCAATCGCCGTCGGCGTAACCGGCGCCTTGCCGGTGCGCAGCGCGTCGAACAGATTTTCGGTCAGGTGGCAGGCCGAAACGATGGCGCCCAGATTCATGATGCCGGCGCCGCCCTTGATCGTGTGGAAGGAGCGGAACAGCGCGTTGAGCGTGTCGGTGTCGTCCGGCTGCCGCTCCAGCGAGAGCAGGTGTTCTTCCACGTTCGTCGCCAGGTCGAGCGCCTCGACGACGAACTCCTTGAGCATGTCGTCCATCAGAATCCCAGGTCGGCTAGCAGACTGTCCACATCGTCCTGCGCCATCGCCTCGGACGGCGCGGACGGGCCACTCATCAATTCGGCCGGCTTGCTCTCGGCCATCGCGGCCTTCACTTCAGGCGGCGCATTGTCGCGCAGCAGTTGTGCCAGCTCGCGTTCGGCCGTGCTGGTGATATTGACGATCTTCTTGATCAGCTGGCCGGTGATGTCCTGGAAGTCCTGCGCCATCATGATGTCGAGCAGGCGAGCCTTTTCGGCATCCGAGGCCTGCATGACGGCGGCGGCAAACTGCTTGGAGTCGGTGGCCAGTGTCTTGAAATCCTCGATGCCGAGCTTGCCCATGAACAGTTGCGCCCAGCGCTGATCCATGTCCTGCGCCTGGCGGCCGAGCGTTTCCTGTTCGGGAATCGCGGTATCGACCGTGTTGAGCACCTTGTTGGCCGCTTGCTCGGTGAGGGTGGCGATATGTTCGAGCCGGCTCTGCGCGTCGCCGATCTGGTGTGCGACGTCGGCCAGCGAGCGGTCGAAGCCGAGTTCGCGCATCGAATCGTGCAGGGTGCGGAGGATCGTCCCCAGCCGTTCGTACATGTCCTTGTCGGAACCGCCGGTCGCGGCGGGGCTGGTTGCCTGCGTCGTTCCGGTATCGGCAGCCGGTTCGCCAGCGCAGTCGCTTGCCGGCGCGGGCGCGGAGACTTGTGCGAGGGAAGGTGGGGCCGCGGTGCTCTGTGCCGAGATTTCGTCAAACAGTGCTTCCAGATCCTCGTCGGCGTCGCTCATTTCGGTGCTTCCCTCTTGCTGTTGTCAAGCTGCTCACAGGGCAGTGGCACTGCCCGCACGGTTTCTGATTATCGGCGACGAATTGCGTCAGCGCAACATTGGCCGGCGCGGTTCGCATGTCTCTCAGCGCTTGACCAGCTCCAGCGTGGCGCGGTGCAGCGCATGTTCGGGATCGGAAAAGGCGTCGCAGATGGTCAGGTGGTTGATGCCAGGCAGGGGCATCTCGCTGCGCAGCGCGGCTTTCCAGCGTGCGCCGATCAGTTCGCTCTGACGCCGGAATTCGTCTGATTCGAGCGCGCCCCAGGCGGTCAGGAAGGGCGTGGGCCGCGCCTGCGGCATCCATGCAGGCGAGAGCAGCCCGACATCGGCTTCGGTGAGCTTGAGATCGTCATTGACGAAGCGCGTGTGGCGCACCGGCTCCAGGTCGTAGACGCCGGAGAGCAGGACCGCGCCCTTGACGAGGTCTGCCGGGAGGTCGGCGCCGAATACGGGCCAGTGTGCGGCCATCAGCATGGCCGACAGATGCGCGCCGGCGGAGTGGCCGGAGACGAAGATGCGGTTCGCGTCGAAGTCGTACTGCTCGGCGTGGCGATACAGCCAGGCCAGCGCGCGCAGCTGTTCGCGCACGATTTCGGCCAGTGATGCGGCCGGGGCGAGCGTGTAATTCAGCACGGCGACATTGACTCCCGATTGCGCATAGGCGGGGGCCACGAAGGAGAAATCGGACTTGTCGAGCGATCGCCACCAGCCGCCGTGGATGAACACCAGCAAGGGCGCCTTGCTGCGGCTGGTGGGGAAGAAGTCCAGTCGCTCGGCCGGCGCTTCGCCGTAGGCGAGATCGAGCAGCGCTGCGTGGCGCCGCCGCACGTGAACCGAGTCATTGACCCAGCGAGTGAAGATGGCGGGATGTTCGGGAACGGCCGCGCGGGCGTTGTACTGGCGGGCGTAGAAGTCAGCGTCGGGATGTTTCATGCGTGGGTGATGAAAGGGCGGAACGCGCAAGTTTAATGCCTTATGACGGCCTTATGCGGCGCTGGTTTGCTTTTGGCAACACCGGGAGGCTTGAAAGCGGGATGCGCAATCACTTGCAACATTGTTGCATTAGTGCCGGCTCTGAAATAGAATTCGCTTTTGCAACTATGTTGCAAAAATGGCGGAGGCCGCGAAGATCGGCTGCGTGCTGGTTGCTGCCGCTTCCTTGCCGGCGCAGTCCTTGGGCGCGCAATGGCCGCAGCGACAGCGATTGCCGGGGTGACGATTGGCGTAAGCGTGCGGGCGAACACGGCTGCAAGGAAGCACGACAGCAGAGCGGTCCGGTTGAAAAGGCGGGTCGCATCGACCGGGCGTGAACGGGCTGCGGCGAATGCGCGAACCTCGCCATCGGTATGCCGAAAAAATCACCTCTAAACGGCTAATTAAAGGGAATCAATCAATGAAAAGATGTTTGCTGGCGGCGCTTGCGGCCGGTGCCGCACTGTCGGCGCAGGCTCAGGAGAGTGACTGGGCGTTCGGTGCGGTACTGGACGTCACCCACACGACGCGGGAGCGCGCCCTCGGGCAAAGGGAACAGGGTCTGGCATTGGGGCACAGCGATGTCGTCGCGCGTGGTCCGCTCGGACGACACTTCAGCGCCCAGCTGGGCGCGGCGGCGCATCACCATGACGGCGAGGTCGACTTTGAAGTCGAGGAGGCCTGGGTGCAAACGCGCAGCCTTCCCGGCGGCTTCCAGGTCCGCGCCGGCCGCTTCCTGTCCCAGATCGGATACCTGAACGAGCAGCATCCGCACAACGACGACTTCGTCGAGCGTCCCTTGCTGTACAGCGCATTCCTCGGCGGGCACTGGTTCGATGACGGCTTGCGCGTCAACTGGACCGCGCCTGCGCCGTTCTACCTGAACTTCGGCGCGGAAGTGTTCCGCGGAAAGCAGCTGATTGAAGAAGCCGCGTCCTCGCGCAACCCCGGCGCCATGACGCTGAGCATGAAGCTCGGCAATGACTTTGGCATAGCGCACAGCTGGCAACTGGGCGCCTCATATCTGCACAACCGCAGGGAAGCCGGGCACGAGGATGAGGATCACCATGGAGGACATGGGCACGATCATCATCACGCGCACGGCGCCGTATTGAGCGGAAAGAAAATGTGGATGGTGGACGCAGCATGGAAGTGGGCGCCCGACGGCAACAACCGCCAGCAGCAGCTCAAGCTCGTGGGCGAGTATGCACGGGTCGCGCAACCGAACCATCATGCGCGCAGCTCGGATTATCACGAAGCGCTGTCGCTGGGAGCGGTGTGGCGTTTCTCCCAGCACTGGGAAATCGGCGCACGCACCGACTGGCTTGAGGCCAGGATGCCGCATGGCGATCATTTCCATGATGGCCGCCTGACCGAGCATGCCGTGATGCTTGCCTGGAAGCCGACCCATGCGCAGGCCTTGCGTCTGCAGTTCACCAGCCAGCCGCATGCGAAGGAATTCGAAGGCCGTTCGAACAAGGCAGTCCAGTTGCAGTACGTGTTGAGCTTTGGAGCCCATGGTGCGCATACTTTCTAAGGGCATCTTCCTGCTCGCGTGCGCGGTGTGCGCGCCGGCCAGTGCATTGACCGTATTCGCCTGCGAACCTGAATGGTCAGCGCTTGTCCGCGTACTGATGCCCGAGGCGAGGGTTCATGTCGCGACCCATTCGCGGCAGGACCCGCACCACATCGAAGCCCGGCCGGCCCTGATCGCCCAGCTGCGCTCGGCCGACCTTGCCGTGTGTACCGGCGCGTCGCTCGAAGCGGGCTGGCTGCCGGCGCTGCAGGAACGCGCCGGCAACGCCAGGGTGCAGAACGGAGCGCGCGGCATGTTCTTCGCCGCATCCCAGGTGGAGCTGATCAACCCGCAGCCCGGCGCGGGCGGCAATCCGTTTGCAGGCGATGTGCACGCTGAAGGCAATCCGCATGTCCACGCCGATCCGCACAATCTCGTGAAGATCGCTGCCGCGCTTTCGGAGCGGATGCAGGAACTCGCTCCCGCAGACGCCGCGCAGATCCGGCAGCGTCATGCAAGCTTCGAAGCGCAATGGCGGCAGCGTATCGCGGAATGGGAACAACGTGCCGCAGTCTTGCGCGGGCAGGGGGTGGCCGCGCAGCACACGGCATTCGGTTACCTGTGGCGGTGGCTGGGCATTCGCCAGGTCGCCGATCTGGAACCCAAGCCGGGGATGGCGCCCACGCCGGGACACCTGCAGCGCCTTCTGGAAACCTTCACGTCGCAGCCTCCGTTTGCGGTTGTCGTATCCGGCTACCAGAATCCGCGTTCCGCGCGCTGGCTGGTCGCCCAGATGGGAAATGCGGTCCCGCTGCTGAGCTTGCCTGCGACGGTCGAGGATGACCGTGCGCCGGATGCGCTGGGCAAGTGGTTTGACCAGCTTCTCGATGCATTGACGCAAGCGAAGGTGCGCTGATGGATTACTGGTTTCTGGCGCCAGCCGCCGCATTGCTGTTCGGCCTGCTCGCACTTGCGCCGCTGGGTTCCCAGGTGCTTGGCCGGGGTGTCGTGTTCATCGATCTGGCCGTCGCACAGGCTGCGGCGGCCGCCGCATTGGGCGCGACCGCCGTGCTTGGTCACCCCGATTTCCTCACGGTGCAGGCAAGCGCAGTTCTCGGTGCGCTGGCTTGCGCCGCTCTGGTCGCGGCATTGGCGCGCCGCTGGCCACTGCAGCGAGAAGCCCTGATCGGCCTGGTCTACGTGGCCGGAGCCTGCCTTGCCATGCTCGCCGCCCGCAGCGACCCGCATGGCCGCGAGCATCTGGCCGAGCTTCTGGCGGCGGACATCCTGTGGGCAGGCTGGCCCCAGGCTGCGATTCTGGCCGCATGCGCCGCCGTGGTTCTGATTCTGCAAGTGCGGTTTCCCGCGTTGCTGAGCAAGGACATGGTGTTCTTTCCCTGCTTTGCGCTCGTCGCCAGCCTGGCGGTGCCGGTCCTCGGCCTGCTGCTGGTATTTGCCTGCCTGATCGGGCCGGGCCTGTGGATCAGGGCAGGTTCGCGCTTGCCGATGGCCATCGCAGCCGGCTCGGCGGCTGCCGGTCTGGGCTTGTCGGCGTCCTGGTATTTCGATGCCCCCAGCGGCGTCTGCGTTGCGCTTGCATTGTCCTTCTGGGGAGCAGCCAGCGCCATGCGGGCCGCCCGTAATAAGCCGGTCGCCGGATAGGCAGAGCCACGGCGGCGCGCTGCCGTGCGTGCAACACGAAGACCTGTGCTTCAAGGTTGCCGGAACATATACCAGGTCTTACAATGGCCCCGTTTTGGTGCTCGCCCGCGTGTTCATGCGGGCGGTTAAACGGGAAACACGGCGCTCGACACCGAGCCAACGTGTGCTGCCCCCGCAACGGTAAGCAAGCGCCATCGGCGACGATGGCAGGCGTTCTTCGTACACCACTGTGCCTGACGGCATGGGAAGGTCGGACGCCGCGACTTGCCAGCCCGGATACCGGCCAGAACAGGGGAAGTGCGGCGACGGGGAGTTTCGCGAACACGGCCGGTCCTGCCCATCGTTTCGATTGCGGCAATCCGTTCATGCGTTTTCGAGCCATCCGCGCGGCACTTTGTTGAGCCGGCGTGCGGGGAGGCATGCCGGGGCTTCAATCGAAAACATCATGAATTTTCCCGTTTCACGTCAAGCCGCCGCGACCACGGCGTCGCTCGCGTTCGTCTTCTCTCTATCCGTCGCGGCCCCGGTGCTGGCCCAGGCGTCCGCGCAAGAACTATCCCCGGTGGTGGTGTCGGCCTCGCGTTTCGCCGATCAGGCCGATGCCGTGCCGATCGGCGCCTCGATCATCACCGCCGGGCAGATCCGCGAAGCCGGTATCGGCAACGTCAACCAGGCCATCCGCATGATCGGCGGCGTCTACGGCCGTTACAACACGCGGGGCACTTCCGACTACTCGCTTGACCTGCGCGGCTTCGGTACAAACAGCGACCAGAA
Source organism: Pseudomonadota bacterium (assembly GCA_023416415.1). Lineage (GTDB taxonomy): Bacteria > Pseudomonadota > Gammaproteobacteria > Burkholderiales > Burkholderiaceae_D > Noviherbaspirillum. Next base: position 12,920 of record JAEZHR010000056.1, on the reverse strand, counting down.
TCTGGTCGTGCTGGTCGACGGCATCCGCTTGTCGGAAAGCGAGCAGACTTCCGCGCTCCTGTCGTCGATCCCGATCGAGACGGTCGAACGCATCGAAATCGTGCGCGGCGGCAGCAGCGTGCTGTATGGTGAGGGCGCAACCAGCGGCACGATTCAGATCATTACCAAGCGTGCCGATCGCAATGCTGCAAGTGCGTCGGCGGTGGCGGAACTGGGCTCCTTCAATCATCGCGACCTGCGGGGCAGCATTGCGCGCAGCTGGGGAAATCTCTCCCTCGATGCGAATGTCAGCACCCAGCGGGCCGACAACTATCGGGACAACAACGAAACCCGGCAGAACAACTTCAGCGGCGGATTGCAGTGGGCGCTGGAGCAAGGGCGTGCGGGATTGCGGGTCGACGTCGCGCGCCAGGCTTCCGGTTTCGCCGGTTCCTTGAGCGCGGCACAGTTTCGCGCCAATCCGCGTCAGGCAAGTACGCCCGATGATTACGGCAACGTGGAAAGCGAGCGTTACATGGCCTTCCTGGAGCGCGGGCTGGGCGCTTTCGAGCTGGCCACCGAACTGTCTCACCGGGAAAGCAAGGTCGGTTCGTTCTTCAGTGCCTATGGTGGTACCCGATCCGAAAGCCGCAGCCGGGTCACGCAGTTTTCTCCGCGCCTGCGGCATGCGATGCAAGCTGACGGCTGGAAGAACGAGCTGGTCGTGGGATTCGATGTTCTTGACTGGGAGCGTCGCAGCGACAGCGCCTACCTGCCATCGAAATCCACCCAGCAGTCGCAGGGGGTCTATATGCGCAACCAGGTGACTCTGGACGACGCGCGCGTGGTGGCGGGCGTGCGGCGCGAGTTCTTCGACAAGGATGCGGATCAGGGCGCGACCGAGCTGTATCGCATCTCGCACGCCCTGACCGCCTGGGAGCTGCAAGGCGACTATCGCTTGACGCCGCTTGTGAAGGTGTTCGCGAAGACCGGAACAAGCTATCGGGTGGCGAACGTGGACGACAACAATTCGACGCCGGTGCTCAATCAGCCCCTGCGGCCGCAGACATCGCGCGACCATGAAATCGGACTGACATTCGGCGGGCCTGCGCGTGAACTCACCGCGCGCCTGTTCCAGCATCGTCTGCGCAACGAGATCTTCTTCGATCCGACCTCGCCCGCGCCTTTCTTCTTCGGGGCGAACGTGAATCTCGATCCGACCCGCCGCGAAGGCTTCGAGCTGGAAGGCAGCACCGTGCTGGCGTCGACCTTCGTGTTGTCCGGCAGCTGGCAACACGTCAAGGCGAAGTTCACCGAAGGTCCGAACGCCGGCAGGGAGATGGTGCTGGTGCCCGAGAACACGGCAACCCTGCGCCTGGGCTGGCAGCCGGGCAGCGGACGCAGTGCGGACGTCGGATTGCGCTGGGCGTCGTCGCAGCGTTATGGCGATGACTTTACCAATGCCTGCAGCGCCCGCATTCCGTCGTTCGTCACGCTGGATGCGCGCTATGCCCGGCAGATCGGGCCATGGGAGCTGTCGGTGGCGGGATCGAACCTGACCGACAGGTCCTACTACACGCAGGCGTTCGCCTGCCAGGGAAGCATCTATCCGGAAGCGGGCCGGCAGATCCGGGTTGCCCTGCGTCGGGAGTTCTGACTTGAACCTGCGACGCGCGCTCCTGATTCTCGCCTTGCTCGGCTTGCTGGCTGCACTTGCGGCCGGCGTCTCCGTGCTGTGTGGCAGCACCGGCTGCGCCGCCGACCCCGAGCTCGTTCGCAAGCTGCGCCTGCCGCGCGTTGCCGCCGCCTTCGTGGTTGGCGCGTTGCTGTCGGTGTCGGGCGCGCTGATGCAGGTTCTGTTGCGCAATCCGCTGGCCGATCCCTACGTGCTCGGCCTGTCCGGCGGCGCGGCGGCCGGCGCATTGCTCGTCATGATGGCGGGCGGCGTGCTGGGCATCGCGGCCGATGCGGCAGCGGGCATCGGTGCGGGAGCGGGTGCCGCTCTCGCGCTGGGTCTGCTGTTCGTGCTGGTGCGCCAGCCGCTGCGCCGTCTTCCTTCCACGGCGCTTGCCGCCGGCCATCGCCTGATCCTTACCGGCGTGATGCTGGCGTCCGGGTTCGGTGCCGTCATCACGCTGGTGCTGTCGATTGCGCCGGATACCGAGTTGCGCGGCATGATCTTTTGGTTGCTCGGCGACCTAAGCGGCGAAAGTGCCGTGGTGCCGGCCTGGATTGTGCTGGCGCTGACCCTGGCCTGGGCCGTGCCGAATTCGCGAAGGCTGAACCTGCTTGCGCGCGGCGAAAGCTTCGCGCAGCTTCTCGGGGTTCCTGTCGTGCGTCTGCGCATCGCCACGTTGTGCGTCGCCGGCATTGCCACGGCCACTGCCGTCACGGTGGCCGGCACCATCGGCTTTGTCGGTCTCGTTGTGCCGCATGCGGTGCGCCTGCTGTTCGGCAACGATCAGCGCCTGCTGCTGCCGGCATCGGCGCTGGCGGGCGGCGGCGGACTCGCGTTGGCCGATCTTGCTGCGCGCACGGTGGTTGCTCCGACTCAGTTGCCGGTCGGCGTGATTACGGCGCTGGTCGGCGTGCCGATGTTCCTGTGGCTGCTGGCAAGGAGTCGCACATGAGCGTGCTGCTGCAAACGAAGTCGCTGCGCATCGAGGCAGGCACGAAACTGCTGTGCGCGGATCTCGATCTGGAAGTGCGGACCGGCGAGTTCTGGTGCGTGATCGGCAGGAACGGCGCGGGCAAGAGCACGCTGCTGCATACGCTGGCGGGCCTGCACGAACCTCACGCCGGTCTCGTGTTGTACGAGGGCGTCGCACTGCCTGAGCTGGGCATCGGGCAACTCGCCCGCAAGCGCGGGTTGCTGGCACAGCAGCAGATCGATGCCTTTTCCAGCACGGTGCTCGACGCCGTGCTTGCCGGGCGTCACCCCTACCAGAGCGGCATGGGCTGGGAAGGCGAGGACGACTATTGCGCCGCGCGCGCCGCGCTGCGTGCAACGGAAATGGACTGGGCCGCCGGCAAGGATGTCATGCACCTGTCCGGTGGAGAGCGTCAGCGCGTGGCACTGGCCACGCTTCTGGCGCAGGACCCGGCATTGCTGCTGCTCGACGAGCCGACCGCGCATCAGGATGCTTCCTCGCAACTGGCGGTCATGCGCCTGGTGCAGGAAGCCGTTGTTTCCGGCGGCGGCCGGGCCGCCATTGCGGCATGTCACGACATCAATCTTGTTGCGCGTTACGCATCGCATGTGCTCGTCATGGCCGACGGCAGGCATTGGCTCGGACCGGTACGCGAGGTGCTGACGCCGGCAATCCTGCAGCAGGCCTTCGGTTGCGAATTCGATGTTGTCGAAACTGCACGCGGAGCCTTCTTTATGCCCCAATGAAGGGGCGTACCGCATTTTCCGCAGTGACATCTCCGCCACGGCGCGCAAGCGCGAACAGCATGAAAACTTCGGCTGGCCGGCGCTGACTAATGAGGTTTTGACATGCCGACAAAGGAGCGCAGATGGCCACAGTGAAGAACAAGTATCCGGCGGACAAGAGCGGCACCAAGTACAGCGAGTTCAAGAACACCAAGCGTGTCGCACCGGGCAAGGTGCGTGCGGAGAAGGAAGCCAAGGAAGCCAAAGCGGGTGCTGCGCCAGCGCAGCCGAAACCGTGAAGCAATAGAGGCTGAGCGCATGGATTGATCGCCGTGCGGTGATGCAAGTCAATTGCCCTTTCGACAAGAGATGCAGAATCGTTGTCACAAAACATTTGTCGTGCCAACGAACTCGTTTCTTCGTCGAAAAGGGAGACAAGAATGCAAAACGACACATGCCCTGCCTGTCAGACAGGGCAGTCCAGAGTCGTAAGCCGCGTGGCCACCGCCGATCTCGAACGCTTGTACCGCCGTGCCGGTGTGGAGGTCGCGGTTTACTTTCGGGGTGTCGGCGAGATCCGCATGAATCGCTGTCTCATCTGCGACCTCGTGTTCTTTGCGCCGCACTGTGCCGGCGACGACGTTTTCTACGAGCAGTTGCAGAAGTTCGATTGGTACTACCAGGACGACAAGCCCGAGTATGCGTACTGCCGCAAGCTCGTGGGTGAAAGCGACGCGGTGCTGGAGGTTGGCTGCGGCAAGGGTGCGTTTCGTTCCTGGCTTGCGTCCTCGGTGCAATACACGGGGCTGGAATTCAATGGCGAGGCCGTGCGCAAGGCCACGCAGGCAGGATTGAATGTCATGCGCCAGTCGGTCGAGGAGCATGCCGCCTCGGCGCCAGGCAGCTACGATGTCGTATGCAGCTTCCAGGTCCTGGAGCACGTCCCCGAGCCGCGCGGCTTCATTCAGGCTTGCGTACAGGCACTCAAGCCGGGCGGCAAGCTGATCATCGCCGTTCCGGCCGAGGACAGCTTCCTCGGCATCGCGGCCGATGCCCATCTCAACATGCCGCCGCATCATGTGCTGCGCTGGACCGATCGCGCGTTGCTGAACCTGGCCTTTCGTGAAGGTCTCCACGTCATCGACCTCTGGCACGAGCCGGTGGCCGACTATCACCAGCAATGGCACAGTGACACCCTGGCGCGCCATTACTTCGTCCAGCGCGGTTTCGCCCGGCATGCACTGGTTGATCGCAGTCTGGGCGGCAGGCTGCTTGGGCGCGTGTTGCGCAACGCGCGCCTGCGCGACTATCTCGCCAACCAGACGGCCCAGCGGCTTCCTCAGGCCGGGTACGGACACACGGTGGTGCTCGCGGCAGGCAAGCCTGCATTCAGCGAAGTGCGTTTCAACGCCGTGCCCAGGGTCCCCGGCGCCACTGTCGCCAATTGATACCGGGTTGGCCGGGAATGGCCGGCCTTGATCCGCCTCGCCGCCTCGCCATTCCTGCCACGACCAGAACAACCCGGACGCCTCGCCTCATGAGGGGCCCTGCCTCCCATCCGGGTGCCTTCATACTGTCTCAAGCCTCCCCAACGGTGATGCTTTGCTGCTGCCTGATTGCACGATTCGTCCTTGCCCAGGGCTGCTTCGCCTGACCGCGTCACCGGGTGGCAAGCAGGATCGATGCAGATAATGCAATGATGCAGTAAGATAAATGGTTTTTCTCTGGAGTATTGATGATATGCAAGGTTTGCACCTGACCGCGGATCTGTATCAATGCGCATGCGATCCCTCCTTGCTGATCGAGGCGGACGTGCTCGCGAAACTGTGCCGCGTCCACACCGAGGAGGCGGGCCTGACTCTGGTAGGGGAGAAATGGCATACCTTCCCGGATTTCGAAGGGAAGCCGGGCGGGGTGACCGGCATGTTGCTGCTGGCCGAGTCGCATCTGGCCGTGCATACCTGGCCCGAACGCGGCGGAGTGACGATCGACGTCTACGTCTGCAACTTCACCAGTGACAATTCCGGCAAGGCCGAACATCTGATGAACGTGCTTGAAGAGGCATTCCGGCCGGCACAGTCGCAACGTCAGCGTCTGCAACGCGGCGACAGCACCGGACCCGATGCGGCCGGAGAGCTGTTGCTGGAATCCATCAATAGCGGGTCCGCCTACGGCTTTCATTTCCCGCGCCGACTGCTGTCCCGACGCACCGCCCATCAGCACCTGGAATTGCTGGAGTCGCCCTGGCTGGGCCGTGTGCTGCGCCTGGACGGACACTTCATGACCTCCGAAGCCGAGGAATTCTTCTATCACGAGGCCATGGTGCATCCGGCTGCCGTTGCCCACCCCGATCCGCGCCGGGTGCTCGTCATCGGTGGCGGCGACGGCGGCCTTGCCGAAGAGCTGCTCAAGCATCCGACGGTCGAGTCGCTCACGCTGGTTGAGCTGGATCGGGAGGTCGTTGATGCTTCGCGCGAATGGCTGGAGAAGATCCATCGCGGCGTCTTCGACGATGCGCGCGTGACGTTGCGTTTCGAGGACGGTGCGGACTTCATCGACGGGACGGCGCAGCGTTTCGATCTGGTGCTGCTCGACTTGACCGATCCCGAAACACCAGCCGGCCCCTTATATACGCGCGAGTTTTTCGAGCGCTGCAAGCGCGCACTTGCGCCGGATGGTGCGCTGGTGCTGCATCTGGGCGCGCCGTTCCAGGAGCCGGAGCAGGTGCGCGCCCTCGCCGGATCGCTGGCGGGCGTGTTCGAGAAGGTGCGCGGCTACGGCCTGCACATTCCGCTGTACGGGGCTTACTGGGCACTGGCCGTGGCTTCGGATGCGCTGGATCCGACCGCGCTGGACGCGTCAGAAGTGCGCCAGCGTCTGGAGGAGCGGGGGATAGGCGAGTTGCAGTACTACAACCCCGAGGTGCACGGAGCGCTGTTTGCCCTGCCGAATTTCTACCGGGCATTGATGCCTGCATCCTGAGCGGGGCGCGGCATCGCCGGGCAAGGGGAATCCGGCATCGCGGACAGACTTGACCGCGATGCCAGCCGCGCGCCCGGATCATGGCGGAACCTTGCCGCCCCGGCTCCGTCTGCATTGCCTATAATGCCCGCCTCTGATGCCTGCCACTGCCGCCCGGAAGCCGCCATGTCCCTCCTCGACCATCAGCTAGAGCTGCTGTCGCCCGCCAAGACCGCCGAGATCGGTCGCGAAGCCATCCTGCACGGCGCCGACGCCGTCTACATCGGCGGACCGGCCTTCGGCGCGCGCCACAATGCCAGCAACGCGCTCGAAGACATCGCGGCCCTGGCCGAGTTTGCACACCGGTATCACGCGCGCATCTTCGTCACGCTCAATACCATCCTGCACGATGCCGAACTGGAAGCCGCGCGCAAGCAGATCTGGCAGCTCTACGACGCCGGCGTGGATGCGCTGATTGTGCAGGACATGGGGTTGCTGGAGCTGGACCTGCCGCCGATCCAGCTGCACGCCAGCACGCAGTGCGACATCCGCACGCTGGAAAAGGCGCGCTTTCTCGGCGCCGTCGGCTTTTCGCAGCTGGTGCTCGCACGCGAACTCTCGCTCAGGCAGATCCGTGAAATCCATGAAGCGGTCGACACGCCGCTCGAATACTTCATTCACGGCGCGCTGTGCGTGGCCTTCTCCGGTCAGTGCTACATCTCGCACGCCGATACCGGCCGCAGCGCCAACCGCGGCGACTGTTCGCAGGCCTGCCGTCTGCCGTACACCCTGACCGATGCGCAGGGCAGGGTGGTCGCCTACGAGAAGCATCTGCTGTCGATGAAGGACAACGACCAGAGCGCCAACCTGGAAGCCCTGATCGATGCCGGCATCCGCTCCTTCAAGATCGAAGGGCGCTACAAGGACATGGGGTATGTGAAGAACATCACGGGCCATTACCGGCGGCTGCTCGACGAAATCATCGAACGTCGCCCCGAGTTCCGGCGCGCCTCCAGCGGCCGCACGCGGCTGCTGTTCACGCCGGACGTGGACAAGAACTTTCATCGTGGCCACACCGATTATTTCGCGCAAGGCCGTCAGCCTGACATCGGCGCCTTCGATTCGCCCAAGTACGTCGGCGTGGAACTGGGCACGGTCACGCGCCTGGGCACCGATCATTTCGATGTGCTGACGACTGCGCCGCTGGCCAACGGAGACGGCCTGAACTACATGTACAAGCGCGAGACCGTCGGCGTTCAGGCCAACAAGGCGGAGAAGCTCGGCGACAGCGAGGCGGGCCAGCGCTGGCGCGTCTGGCCGAACGAGCTGATGAGCGCCTTGCCCGGTCTGAAGGTCGGCACGCAGTTGCATCGCAACCGCGACCGCCAGTGGGAATCGGCGCTGGCGAAGAAATCGGCCGACCGCAAGCTCGTGCTGCACATGACCCTCGCGGAGCATGAACACGGGCTGCGCCTGAGCCTGCGCGACGAGGACAGCATTGCCAGCGTCACGGAGGCGACGATCGCGCTGCAGCCTGCGCAGCAGGCGGTACAGGCCGAAGCGGCACTGCGCGGCAGCCTGGCCAAGCTCGGCAGCACCATGTTCGAAGCCGGCGAGATCGCGCTTGAGCTCTCGCAGCCCTGGTTTGTTCCGGCCGCCGCCATCAATGCACTGCGACGTGACGCCATTACCGCCCACGAGGCCGCACGCCTGCAAGCCTGGCAGCGGCCGCAGCGCAAGGCAGCAGCCGAGCCGCCCGCGGTCTATCCCGAGACCCAGCTGTCCTATCTCGCCAACGTCTACAACGAAAAGGCGCGTGCCTTCTATCGCAAGCACGGCGTGCAGCTGATCGATGCGGCCTACGAGGCGCACGAGGAAGCCGGCGAAGTCTCGCTGATGATCACCAAGCATTGCCTGCGCTTCTCATTCAATCTCTGCCCGAAACAGGCCAAGGGCGTGCAGGGGGTGCAGGGTCAGGTCAAGGCCGAGCCCATGACTCTCGTCAATGGCGGCCAGCGTTATACGCTGCGCTTCGACTGCAAGCCGTGCGAGATGCACGTCATGGGGGCGATGAAGCCGGGCATTCTGAATTCGCCGCCGCCGTCGGCCATTCCGTACAGCCCGCTGGTATTTCACCGAAAGCGGCCGGCGCAACAATAGGCGTCCTCGCTGGATTTGCCCGGGCCGCCGGCGCATTTCGCGGCGTTCTTCGCCAAGAGTTGCTGGCCCATCCGCACGGGCTGGATGGCTGCGGACTGCAGTTGAAGGCCATGCGGCTGTGGCGCGGCGCAGAAGAATCGGAGTACAGCCAATAGCCTTGGACCTGCGCCACGCCCGTTGTGGCAATCATGTGAAGCGCGTGAAGTGGATGCGCCGCACCATGATCATCGTCTGGCACGACGCCATCGCCCAGGCCCTTTCCCATCTCGGGAGTGACCGTGCATCCGGGACGTGTCGGTCTGGACAAGTCCTGGGCATGACTTTCTTGGCAAGCATGGTCTGGGGTGCCATGGTTTGACGCGCGTGCGTGTCTGCCTGGCAACAACGGCCACCCGCGCCGGCATGAAAGGCGGTTTTCCAAAAGCTGGCTAAAGGTCAATTCCCGACAGTGCATCGCGGTCGGCGCCAGCGGGTTTTGCGCGCGTTTCGGGATGGCTTGTCCGGCGATTTCTTGCTGCGTCGCAGCAGCTGCGACGGCACAACTTCTTGCTCAAAGCACACGGAATGGGACTTTCCACAAGATAAGCGAGCTACAATACGCCCGCTTTTGAAAACCAAAGTGAGGAGGCGGAGTCGTGCGCGACAAGATTCTGGTTGGCCTGATGGGCCTTTTTCCGACGCTGGCTTTCGCTGCTGATCTTGACGGCAGCCAGCTCGCGGCATGGTGGGGCATTCCGTTCGCGGGGCTGCTTCTGTCGATTGCACTCATGCCGCTGTTGGCGCCGAATTTCTGGCACCACCATTTCGGCAAGGTCACCCTGTTCTGGGCACTCGCCTTCCTGATTCCGGCTTCGGTCGCCTTCGGGCCGGGCATGGCCGCCGCTGGCGCGGTGCACGCTGCCTTTGCCGAATACATCCCCTTCATCATCCTGCTGACGGCACTGTTCGTGGTTGCCGGCGGCATTTGCCTGCGCGGCAACCTGCATGGCACGCCGGCGCTGAATACCGGCTTGCTGGCACTGGGCACGGTGCTGGCGAGCCTGATGGGAACCACCGGTGCGGCCATGCTGCTGATCCGTCCGCTGATCCGCGCCAACGACCATCGCAAGCACGTCGTGCACATCGTCGTGTTCTTCATCTTCCTGGTGGCCAACATCGGTGGCTCCCTCACGCCGCTGGGTGATCCGCCGCTGTTTCTCGGTTTCCTGAAGGGCGTCACCTTCTTCTGGACGCTGGAGCATCTGTGGCCGCAAACGCTGTTCCTGTGCGTGGTGCTGCTCGCGCTTTTCTATGCAGTCGACAGCTACTTCTACAAGCACCGCGAAGAGTTGCGGCCGGTTGACCCGACACCGGATTCACCCCTGAGCCTGCTGGGCAAGTGGAACTTCCTGCTGCTGCTTGCCATCGTCGGCCTGGTGCTGATGAGCGGCATCTGGAAGCCGGGCGTGGTGTTCGACGTCTACGGCACGCCGGTCGAACTGCAGAACATCGTGCGCGATCTGCTGCTGGTGGGCGTCATCTTCGTCTCGCTGAAGATCACGCCGCGGGAAGCACGCGAGGGCAACGAGTTCGGCTGGGGGCCGATGCAGGAAGTGGCCAAGCTGTTTGCCGGCATCTTCATCACCATCACGCCAGTGATTGCGATGCTGCGTGCTGGCGAGGCCGGTGCATTCTCCGCCGTTGTGCAGGCCGTGACGTCTCCGACGGGTGAGCCGCTCAATCCGATGTACTTCTGGGCAACCGGCCTGCTGTCATCCTTCCTCGACAACGCGCCGACCTACCTCGTTTTCTACAATACCGCCGGCGGCGATGCGGCAACGCTCATGACCACGCTGGCCGGAACGCTGGTCGCGATTTCGTGTGGTGCCGTGTTCATGGGGGCCAACACCTACATCGGCAACGCGCCCAACCTGATGGTCAAGGCCATCGCCGAAGAGCGCGGCGTCAAGATGCCGTCCTTCTTCGGTTACATGGCCTGGTCGTGCGGCATCCTGGTTCCGCTGTTCGTCCTGATGACCTTCATCTTCTACTGATCGTCGGCGGCTCCCGGTGCAACCGCGTCCGGGGGCCTTTGATCTGAATCAAGTGAACGCGTCCGGCCGGCGCTTAGCCTGTTGCGCAGGAAAACCGGGCGCCGCTTCGGCACCCCTCATGACAATGGAGTAGAAAAGCCCATGTGGAAAACGCTCATCCCCGTCGACGAATCGTCCAATGCGCTGCGTGCCGTGCAATATGCAGCCGACTCGCTGAAGCGGGACCCGCAACAGGAATTCGTCCTGCTCAACGTGCAGGCCCCGTTCCCCCTGCGTACCCACGCCGTGCTCTCGCATGACGAAATTCAACGCATCATCGACGAAGAGGGGGCCAAGGCAATCGGCCCCGCGCGCGCGGTGCTCGACCAGGCCGGCGCGAATTACACCACGGTCTGCGCCAGCGGCATCGTCGACGACGTCATCGTCCGCCAGATCCAGGAAACCGGCTGCAACGCCGTGATCATGGGAACGCGCGGTGCGGGCGCGGTCGGCAATCTGGTGCTCGGCTCGGTCGCCACCAAGGTGATTCACGCGGTGAAGGTGCCGGTCACGCTGGTGAAGTAAGACCAGCGCGGCGCGGCGGCCTCAAGCTTCGCCGTCGCGCCCGCGAAGCACGCAGGCCAGGCAGGCGTGGTCTGGCATGGCAGATCCCCGCACGCTCGATGAGGCAGCCCGCCCGCACCGAATCACTGTTCTTCTGGCGGCGGGAAGAGCTGGTATTTCTCCTGAGGCTCATTCCAGCATCCTCAGCTCATGCCGACATCCGCCCTGTATTCCCCTGAAGCCACCGCTGCCGCGTTGCCCTACGCCGATCTGGCGCGCCAGATTGAAGACCTGCTGCGCGATGCCAGCGTCGTCGTTCCGCCGCGCATGGTCGAGCCGCTGGCCGGCGGCGCCAGCCTGTTCGTGATGGCGGCGCACGACAGCCGGGTTGCCATCACCAAGCTGATCACCTTCGTGCCGACAATGGCGCGCGCGGATTGCCGAGCATCCAGGGCGACATCGTTGTCTTCGACGTCGTCGGGGGCACGCGTCGTGCCATTCTCGACGGCCCCACCCTCACCGCGCGCCGCACCGCAGCCGTATCCCTGCTGGCGGCACAGAAACTCGCACCACGCACCGACGGTCCGCTGCTGATCGTCGGTGCCGGCGTGCAGGGGCGTTCGCACCTGGAAGCATTCCGCGCCGGACTGGGGGTCGGGCAAGCGTGGATCGCATCGCGCAGCGCAGCCAGTGCAGATGCGCTGGTGCGGCATGCACAAACCCTTGGCATGAAGGCGCGCCGGGTGGAGGACCCCGATGCGGCGCTGGCGGAATGTACGCTGGTCGTCACGGCCACGCCCGCGCAGCACATCGTCATGCGCGCCTTGCCGCGTCCGGATGCCTTTGTCGCTGCGGTGGGGGCATTCACGCCGCGCATGGTGGAATGGGCCCCGGAGGTATGCCGGCACCTTGCGGTCGCGGGCAGGATCGTGGTCGACACCCGCGATGCCGATCATGAGGCCGGGGATTTGCTGCAGGCAGGTCTCGACGTCAGTGCATTGCCGGCCCTGGCTGACATTGTCGGCGGGCAGCTGGAAGGCGAGGCGAACCTCAATTCGGCCCGAGGCGGGCCGGTCTTCTTCAAGAGTTGCGGATGGGGTGGCTGGGATCTCGCTGCGGCGCGCTGTCTGGTGACTTAGCGCCGCAAGAGCCGGCGACGCAACGCGACATCGCCCGGTCTCCGCCCCGGCACGTCAGCGCCTCAGCCCCTCAGCGTCCCAGTCCGCGCGTGAGCGCCGGCTCGACGATTTCAATCCAGTAGCCATCCGGATCCTTGATGAAGGCGACGTCTTTCATCTTGCCTTGCTCGGGACGTTTCACGTAGGTCACGCCTTTTTCGTCGAACCAGCGGATCGCCTCTGCCAGATTCGGCACGGCAAAGCAGATGTGCCCGAAGCCCTGCGGCTGGGCGTTTCCGTCGTGGTACTTGAACTCCGGGTCGGACTCCGTGCCCCAGTTGTGCGTCAGCTCCAGGATGCCGCGCTGGGAGAATACCCATTCGGTGCGTGCGGCTTCGTCCTCCGGCACGGCTTCGTCGTCGGCCAGGCGCGCGAGAAAGTAGAGCGAGAACTTCATCTCGGGGAAATCGAGCTTGCGCAGCACGCGCATGCCGAGCACGCCGGTGTAAAAGTCGAGCGAGACAACCGGGTCCTTCACGCGCAGCATGGTGTGGTTGAGCGTGAAGCCCTTGGTGACGGCCGCTGCTTCGTGGTGGACGCCGGGGAGGTTTTCAGTGGTGAATGCCATGTTGCTTGCCTTGAATGTCACAGGTTGGAAAACCCGAAAGGGTAGCCCAACTCAGCACAGGCTGCCCGGCCGTTGGAGCACCGTCAGGTCACCGCAACAGCGGGCGCGCTACAGGCTGGATG
>JAEZHR010000006.1 GCA_023416415.1 Pseudomonadota bacterium | reverse complement strand
TTTCGCCTTCGCTGGAGACGATGGTCGGCAGGGTTGCATCGGACTGACGCTCGAACAGGTGACTGACATCGGGAAGGCTGGTGCATGCAGCAAGCAGGCACATTGCCAGCGCAACGCAGATTCGTGCGAGCAGGTGGGGTGAGACGTGTTTCATGCGCCGACCGTGGCGGAACGCGTTGTGTATGCTGCTTCGAGTCAGCTTGTGGGGAGGGAATTCCGTGTCTTGCGATTGCGCATACGCAATGCTGCGCAAAGCAATGGCGTGGGGAGCGGCACGAGAAACAAGAAAACGCGCGTGCGGCCAAGTGCATGAAGAGGCTCTTGCGCAAGCGACGCCGAAAGAGCCCGTTCAGCCGCGACCAGGCCCTGTCCGGCGCCGATCGGGACGTCGATCTGAACGATTACGTCCCCCACCCTGCGCTGCGCAGGGAAGAGATTGCATAGCCCTTGGTGCTGATCTGGTACAGGGCACTGTGCGCGGGCAGGTCGTCGACCGGTTGGTTGGCGTCGTCAAGGTCGACGCTGCTCAGTGCGGTTTCCCAATCCAGGTTGGTCGCTTCATTAGGGATGGGGCGTCCTTCCGGAACGGCCAGATAGGAATATTTGCCTTCGGCTTCCTGGCGGCGGTACACGTCAACTTTCATGTCTCTCCTTCCATGCGAGAACGAGTGTCTCGTATGGACACTGTGTCATCGCAAAAGGTTGCGCGCCTGATCCGGGGCAACCGGCATCCCGCGTTTTTCCGTCCCTTCTTCCTCGATTGCTCCCTCTCGATTCCTTCCTCCGCTTGCCTCCCTTGCTTTCTTCGTTTCCCTGTTTTTCGCGCGGGAGTTGTCGTGTCTCCAAGACTTTCGTTTTCAGTCAGAAAACTTCCCGCAAAAAAACCTTCCCGACTTGCATAAACGCGTATTGACCGCGGTAAACCCCTCTTTAGAATGGGCAATGTTGGGCTACGTCAAGAAGAAGCGATAACGCAAGACAACACGCGTAGCTGGTGCCCCGCCCCCAAGCATTCCCGCGCATGACGTGACTTCCGGAATTGCAAACACGCAGGTGTGGCGCCCTCGATGGCTCGCCTTGCGAGCCGGTGTTTTTGCAAATTTGACGGAGATTGCATGACCGGTCGTTTCGCCCGTGGTACTTCCCTGTTTCGTTCCCTCGTTCTTTCCACTGCACTGGTTGCCAGCGCCAGCTTCGCCGCTCCCGCGCCGACCATCACTCTCGATGCCTCGCTCAACGAGCAGGTCGTGATGGTGCCGGCCGTCTCGGGCGGTCAGCGGGTTCAGTTGGAAACCACACTGTTCAAACCGCCGGGTGAAGGACCTTTTCCGGTGCTGATCATGAACCACGGCAAGGCGCTCGGCGATCCGCGCATGCAGAAGCGCGACCGCTTTCTTTCCGTTGCACGCGAATTCGTGCGTCGCGGTTATGCCGTGGTGGTGCCGATGCGCAAGGGCTTTTCAAACTCCACTGGCAACTATTCCGACCGCGGCTGCAACATGACCGCCAACGGCCACATGCAGGCCGAAGATCTGTTCGGCACGCTCAGCTATCTGCGCAGCCAGCGCTGGGCCGACAGCGACCGCATCGTCGTCGCCGGCCAGTCGTATGGCGGCCTGACCACGATGGCCTTCGGATCGCGCAATTATCCGGGCGTCAGGGGGCTGATCAATTTCGCCGGCGGCCTGAAGGTACACGGCGGTTCCTGCCGCTGGGAAGACTCGCTGGTCCAGGCCTTCGCCAGCTACGGTGAACGCACCAGCGTGCCGACGCTGTGGTTCTATGGCGAGAACGATCATCACTTCAACCACGACCTCGCCGGTCGCATGCACGAAGCCTACACCCGTGCCGGCGGCAAGGCACGCCTGGTCGCATTCGGCAAGTTCAAGAACGACGCACATGGCATGGTGGGCAGCCGTGACGGCGTGCGCATCTGGTGGCCGGAAACCGAGAAGTTCCTCAAGGCGCTGGACATGCCGACCGACCCGGTCTACGCGCTGGCGGAAGATGGTCGCCATCAGCCCAGCGGTTACGCCGAAGTCGCCAACGTCGAAGCCGTGCCGTATCTGCACGATACCGGCCGCGACCAGTATCAGGCCTTCCTCAACAAGACGCTGCCGCGCGCCTTCGCGCTGTCGCCGACCGGTTCCTGGAGCTGGGCGGAAGAGGGCGACGACCCCGCCGAGCGTGCCCTGGCCGATTGCGAAAAGAACAGCAGCTCGCCCTGCCGCCTGTACGCGGTCGACAACGCCGTGGTGTGGGCGCCGGATGCTGGCGCCATGATGGCGGCCGACAGCAATGCCCCCGGTGCGCAACAGGTAGGCGAAACCGCAGCACCCGCGGAAAGCGCCGCGGCCGGAGTGGCGGGCCACTGAGGCTTTCGTTATGCTTGCCCTTTCCGTCATGGAGGGGGCAGGCATGCACACCGCCGTCGATCACAACACCCGTACCCGCTGCCGCTGGGCCAATCAGGCCAATCCCCGCTACCTCGCCTATCACGACGAAGAATGGGGCGTGCCCTGCCATGACGAGACGCGCCTGTTCGAGATGCTCAATCTGGAAGGCGCGCAGGCGGGCCTTTCGTGGGAAACCATCCTCAACAAGCGCGCCAACTATGCCGCCGCCTTCGACAACTGGGACGCTGAGAAGATCGCACGCTACGACGCTGACAAGCTTGCGCAACTGCTGGCCAATCCCGGCATCGTGCGCAACCGCCTGAAGGTCGCCGCCGTCGTCACCAACGCCCAGGCCTATCTGCGTCTGCGCGAGGAATGTGGCGGCCTCGGTCCCTTCCTGTGGGCTTATGTCGACGGCAAACCGCTGCGCAACGCACCGGCCGCGCTGGACGAAATTCCGGCAAAGACCGCGCTGTCCGACCGCATCTCCAAGGACCTGGCGCGACGCGGTTTCAAGTTTGTCGGATCCACCATCATCTACGCATACATGCAGGCCATCGGCATGGTCAATGACCACACCGTCGAGTGCTTTCGCCACGCCGAACTGAAATAGCGCAAGGCAGGCCGCGCGCGCAGGCAGTACAACCGGTGAATTCCCGGACCCTGCGATTCCGATGCGCGGCTTCTTTCTTTCCATCGCTCTGCTTGCCTGGCTGCCCGCTGCCGCTGGTGCCGACCCGCGCTTCGATGGCGCGTGGACCGCGAGCTTGTGCGCGAAAGGCGCCTCGCGCGAGGCCGGCGAGTGTGCCACCTTCGTGCTCGAACTGATGGAAAAGGATGGCAAGCTGTGCGGCGCGCACCTGTTCGCCACTCCGGGGGCCGCAAGGCTCGATGAAGGCATGGCGCCGTCCGTAACTGCCGACATCGTGCAGGCCACGGCCAGCGGCGTCGCGATCAGTCACGCCAGCGGCAGCGCCGTACGCGTGCCGGTCGAACTGAGCCTGGAGGGCACACAGTTGCGCTGGCGGCGTCTGGAAGCCCCCGATGGCGCCAGCCTCCTGCCGGAGAAGGCGACCCTCACGCGCTCCGGCAAACGCACCCTGTTTGCACCCCTGTTCGAGCAGAAGCTGCGCGCGGCCTGCACGGTCGTCTTCAATCTCGCGGCACCGGACGCTGCGCTGCCGGACGCCGCCACAGCGTCCTCGAAACGCTGAAATCCGGGCGCAGCGGGCGCGTACCCGCCCTCCAGCGAATGTTGCCTAAAAGTTACACTTTGTCGTAAATTCCAGTAAGATGGCCTCCAGTCATGAACATCGTCGCCATCTTCAACCAGAAGGGGGGCGTGGGAAAAACCACGACCGCCCTGAATCTTGCTGCCGCCCTGGCGCGGCGGGGACGCGCTCCCTGCGGCATCGACCTCGATCCGCAGGCGCATTTTTCCGCCATTGCAGGGGTGTCGGCAAACCGCGGCGATGACACCCTCCTTTCCGTATTCCAGCGCAACCGGCCGCTGGGCGAGCTGGTGCGCGAGGCCTCCTGCGGCATACGCGTGATTCCCTCCCACATGGAGCTCTCCAAGGTTGATACCCTGTTCGGCAAGGGCTATAACGTGGTCAACCGGCTCAACACCAGTCTGCGCAATGAAACGCTTGCGCACGGGGCGGAATCGGTCCTGATCGACTGTTGTCCGCTGATCGGGGTGCTTTCGCTCAATGCCATCTTTGCCAGCGACTGCGTGATCGTGCCGGTTTCGGCAGACCATCTGTCATTCAAGAGCGCGCTGCAGGTGGACAAGGCGTTGCGGGCACTGGAGCCGGTGCTCAAGCGACGCGTGGAGCGGCGCTATCTGCTGACCCGCTTCGATGCGCGCCGGCGTATGGCGCGCGAGGTGCAGCAGATGCTGGAGGAGAATTTCGGGGCGGACGTCTGCAGCGCCCGGATCGCGGAAAACGTCAGTCTGGCCGAGAGTCCGGCCTATAACAAGACGGTGTTCGAGCATGCGCCGAGCAGCCGGGGTGCGCACGACTACGAGGCGCTGCTGGATGAATTGCTCGCCAGCGGCGTCCTTTGAGCAGGTGAGCAGGCGCGGGGACTGGCGTGCAGCGCGAAATCAGCGCGAAATCAGCGCGAAATCAGCGTCAGGATGTCTTCCATCGAGCTGGCGGGGCGCAAGCGTTCCGCAACATGCCGTTCGACACAGCTGTCGATGGTGCAGTGGCGGTGCATCTGGAACAGCTTGCGCTCGGCATCAGCGCGGTCGCGGCCGGCGATGACGATGCTGTCGATCTTCTGACCGTAGCGCGTATGGATCGCAAATTCGTACTTGAGCAAGTCCGCCTCCGCTAAGTTACTTGTTGTTTTGAGAACTCCTTAAGTTATAGTCGCATTGATGCCACGGTGCAATTGTTTTTCCGTGCAATGATTGCATCCCTGCCCCACGGCTGGCAGAATTTCCGCCGGTACATACTTCGCCGGGCCTTGACGCGCCGGCGCCAGGGGCAAGTCAGAGCATGGCGCGCGCAGTCGGGCTACGTGGTAAATCGGTGACGGCGCTGTTGGCGATCTGCATGGTCGCCGGCCTGCTTGCGATTGCCGTTGCCTGGCAGGCAGCCGAAGCCATGCGCGAGCATCTCGGCACAGCCTATACCCGCAACTTCACCCTGCTCAATCGTGAACGCATCCTCGCGCCCGTGACGCGCGAGCTGGCCCTGGCCGTTCGCTTCGCCAAATCGAGCGTGATCCGCGACTGGCTGCGTACGAGCGAGGACCCGGCCCGGCGCAGCGCGGCCTTGCAGGAAGCCGAGAGTTTTCGCCGCGACTTCTCCGATCAATCCTACTTCCTCGCTGTTGCCGGCAGCGGACACTACTACTTCAACGACAACAGCGCTCCGTTCAGCCCGCAGCCGCGTTTCACGCTTGACCCTGGCAAACCCAGCGATTTCTGGTTCTATGCCAGCCTGAACCTGCCCGAGCCATATACCGTCAACGTCGACCCCAATGCCCAGCTCGGCATCTCGAAGGTCTGGTTCAATGTGCCGATTCGCGACGGCGAGCGCGTGCTCGGAA
>JAEZHR010000044.1 GCA_023416415.1 Pseudomonadota bacterium | reverse complement strand
CTGCGAAGGCAGTGCCGAGCTGAACTGCCGAGGCGCCCATGCGGAGCAGTTCGCGCACCTGCTCCGGCGTATGCACGCCACCAGCCGCCACCAGCGGAATACGTTCGCGCTCGATGCCGAGCTCGCGAAACAACGCCTGCGTGCCTTCCAGGACTGACGGAAACGCGTAATGCGGCTGGTCGACGTCCACGATCTTCGCCGCGCCGAGATGCCCAGCCGCGTAACGCGGATTCTCGATCACGATCGCATCCGGCAAGCGATTCTTGCGCATCCACTTCTTGAGAATCAGCCCGATGCCGCGCACGTCGGACAGGATGGGCACCAGTGCCACCTGCGGATGATCCGCCGTCAACTCCGGCAGGTCGAGCGGCAGTCCGGCGCCAACCACGACTGCGTCCGCCCCGCTTTCGCAGGACTGGCGCACGTAACGGGCATATTCGGCCACTGCACGCATGACGTTTACAGCAATCATGCCGCAGCCTTGGGCGAGTTCCTTGGCTGCCTTGATCTCGCGGTCCAGTGCGATCAGGTTTGCATGGTCGATCAGCGCCTTGTCACGCGATTTGCCGGTTTCGGCCATCAGATCGGGATGATGGCGTCGCAGGTCAACACTGGAGATCGTGCCCACGCCACCGAGCCTGGCGACATTCCCCGCCAACCGGTGAGCGGAGATGCCGACGCCCATGCCTCCCTGCACGATGGGGAGCAGTTGCCTGCCCTTGAGCCTGAGGTGTTCGAGTGCGGTGTGCAGCACGGAGATCCTTGCAGTCGTGAAATGACGAGCGAATGTAGCAAGCGCTATTGGCGATGTAATTGATCTGGGTCAACAGCGTCCGAAGCCCTGCGCTGCACCCCGAACCCGCCAGGACAAGGTGCTGCACCAAGCCATTGATAGAATGGCAATCACATCATCTTCAGCCGCAACAGGGAGAATCACGTGACGCTTTCAACCAAGGGCAGCCTGCATCGCATCGTCATCGTCGGCGGCGGCGCAGGCGGCATCGAACTGGCCGTGCGTCTCGGTCGCCGCCTGGGTCGCCGCAAACGCGCCGAGATCGTGCTGATCGACGCCGCGCGTACCCACCTCTGGAAACCCCTGCTGCATCAGGTCGCGGCCGGCACGCTCGACACGCATGCCGATGAAATGGAGTACATGGCACTGGCGCGCAAGAACCATTTCAGTTTCCGGCTCGGGCGCATGGAAGGACTGGACCGGGAAAAGAAGGAAATCCATCTGGCGCCGATTTCTGACGAGGATGGACAGGAAGTGCTGCCCCCCCAGACCGTGGCCTATGACACCCTGGTGCTGGCCCTCGGCAGCCAGACCAACGACTTCAATACGCCGGGCGCGCGCGAGCACGCGATCATGCTCGACTCGCTGCCCGCGGCGGAAAGATTCCACCGGCGTCTGGTCAATGCAGCCCTACGCGCGCAAGCGCATGCCGGGGCATCCGGTGAACACCCCTTTACCGTCACCATCATCGGCGGGGGTGCCACCGGGGTCGAACTCTCGGCTGAACTTCATCTGACCGCCAGCGTGATTTCCAGCTACGGCATTGCCAGTTTCGATCCGCAGCATGACCTGCGCATCGTCATCGTCGATGCCGCACCGCGCCTGCTGCAGATGCTGCCCGAGCGCCTGGCCGGCTCGGTCATGCAGGAACTGAACGCACTGGACATCGAAGTCTACGTGAATGAAAAAGTGGTGGAAGTGACGAAGGAAGGCGTGCGCATGGGCAGCGGCACCTTCATACCGAGCGATCTCATTGTCTGGGCGGCAGGCATCAAGGTCGCCGATTTCGTCAAGGATCTGGCCGGCCTGGAGACCAATCGCATCAACCAGCTCGTCACGTACCGGACAATGCAGACCACGCGCGATCCGTCGATCTTCGCCATCGGGGATTGTGCCGCGATTCCTCAGGCCGAGGGCGAGCCACCGGTTCCGCCACGTGCGCAAGCAGCGCACCAGGAAGCGCAGACGCTGGCCAGGTCGCTCGAACGCATGCTGGAAGGACGCCCCCTGCTGGAGTTCAGATACCGTGACTACGGCTCCCTGGTTTCACTGGGCGGCTACAGCACGGTGGGCAGCCTGATGGGCGCGATCACCCAGGGTTCGCTGTTCATCGAGGGGCGTATTGCGAAATGGATGTACTGGTGGCTGCGCAAGAGTCACCAGATCACGGTGACCGGCCTGTTTCATACATGGCTGGCCACCTGGGCAGACCTGATTGCGCGGGTGCAAAGTCCGCGCATCAAGCTGCACTGAGCGATGCATGTCGCCGGGCCAGACATGCGCCCGCCCGGCGACACCGGGAGATCTGACACCCGGGGATTTACTTGCTGCCCCGGCCCTCGCCGCCCCGGCCTTCGCCATTGTGCCCCTTGCCTTTATGCCCCTTTTCCTGGGGAGCCTTGCGGTCAGGACCCTGTGCCATGCTGAAGTTCTCGTCGAACACCTTGCGCTGTTCAGGCGTGAGCACGGCATAGAAGTCGCGCGTGGCTGCCACGCGCTTGGCCATCTGCTGCTCGGCGTGCTGCATCATCTGAAGCGTACGTTCCATGCGTTCAGGGGCAGTCAGCTTCGCCATCTCTTCCCGTGAAGGACGCTGCGGTTGTTGTTGGGCAGGCTTCATTGCCGCAATGTATGCTTCCCATGCCTTCTGCTGTTCGGCATTCAGGTTCAGCTTGGCGCGCAGATCCTCGCTACGCTTTTCCATGCGCTCCTTCATCCGTTCGGCCCGTTGTTCGCCGCGGTTTCCCGGGCCCTCAGGCGGGCTGGCATGCACCGACAGCGCACCGAAGGTCAGTCCCAATGCAGTCGCACCGATCAGAAATTGCTTGCGAATAGTCGTAGTCATGGTCTTTCCTTTGCTCCAGTTTGCGAACGGGAAAATCCCCGGTCGCTTGTCATGATGCCGGGACCAAGTATCTCGAGCGTGTCATCTGCGTAACGCTACATGTCATGCCGGACCTTGTTTGTATCGACATGTATCAGGACGTTCCTTCGAAACACAGCGCTACAATCGCGGGCACTCCCGGCCACCGGACTTGCGATAATTGCCCCATGGAAAACACACCCGTCATTCTCATCGTCGACGACGATCACGACATCAATGCCTTGCTGTCTGACTACCTGCAGCGCAACGGCTATCAAACCCGCACGGCCGGGGACGGCAAGGGCATGGCGACGCAGCTTGAGCAAGGCCGGGTCGATCTCATCGTGCTCGACCTCAACCTGCCAGGCGAGGATGGCCTGACCCTGTGCCGCAACTTGCGTGCCAGTTCGAACACGCCAGTGATCATGCTGACCGCGCGTGGCGAGCCTGTCGATCGCATCCTCGGTCTGGAAATGGGAGCCGATGATTATCTTGCCAAGCCGTTCGAGCCACGCGAACTGCTGGCGCGCATCCGCAGTGTCCTGCGGCGCACCGAGGCATTACCGCCTGGTCTGCAGGACAATCAGCAGCAGGTAGCCAGGTTTGCCGGCTGGACCCTGGATTTCACCGCTCGTCATCTGGTGCGTGCAGATGGCACGGTGGTGTCGCTGTCCGGCGCGGAGTTCCGCCTGCTCAAGATTTTCATTGACCACGCCAACCGCGTGCTCAGTCGAGACCATGTCCTCAATCTCACGCAGGGGCGCGATGCCGATCCTTTCGACCGCTCGATCGACCTGCAGATCAGTCGCCTGCGCCAGAAGCTCGGCGATGACGCGCGCGCGCCCCAGATCATCAAGACCGTACGCAATGAAGGCTATGTGCTGGCCACGCCGGTGACCAGAGAGTGACGACGGTGCTGCGCTCGATGACCACGCGGGTCTTTCTGATCCTGTTCGGCGGCGTGCTGTTCACGACCGTGCTAGCCACTGCACTGGCTTTCAGCGAACGCCAGCGCATGATTAGCCAGTTCCGTGACCACCAGGCGGTCGAACGCACGGCCCAGTTTCTGCTCTCGCTCGAAACGATTCCACCCGAGCTGCGTCCCGTCTATTACGAGTCCACGGCGCGCGCCAGCTTGCGTGCCGAGGAAGCCGGCATCGCCGAACCCGTACTTGAGTCCCCCTCTGCCATGGTGGTCAAGCTCAGGCAACGCCTGCCGGAAGACTATGCGGTAGCGTCCAGCCCGCTGCGCGAAGGCGACTGCACCGCTTCCGCGCAACGCGGTGATTCCCGCTCCGACCCGCGTTGCGAAGCATTGCTGGTCATGCTGCCGGATGGTGATGCGCTGCGGCTGAGCCTCGCTCCTCCACGCACGCCGGCTGTTGTGCCGAACATCAATGCCAGTGCGATTCTCGTATTCCTGCTCTGCACCGCCCTGCTGGCGGCGCTGGTCGCGCGCATGACGATGCGTCCGCTCAAGCGGCTGGCCGACGCCGCAACCGCGCTCGGCCAGGACATCGATCGCGCCCCGTTGCCCGAAGCCGGAGCCAGCGAGATCCGCAAGGCGGCGGCGGCCTTCAATGCCATGCAGACGCGCATCCGTCACCACATACGCCAGCGCACCCAGATCCTTGCTGCCGTCACGCACGATTTGCAGACGCCGTTGACGCGCCTGCGCCTGCGTCTGGAAAAGGTGGAAGACGACGAATTGCGCATGCGGCTGGTCGGCGATCTGGCTGCGATGCAGGCGATGGTGCGTGAAGGACTGGATCTTGCGCGCAGCCTTGACAGCGCGGAGCCGCTGCGCGCGCTCGATCTGGATTCGCTGCTCGACAGCGTTTGCGAGGACGCAGTCGATGCCGGACAGGATGTGAGCCTGACCGGACATTGCAAGGCAACCGTCTGGGCACGCCCGCTTGCCCTGCGTCGCTGCCTGGAAAATCTGGTCGGCAATGCAGTGAAGTATGGCGGGCAGGCCCGCATCGACTGCGCCGCGGAGAATGGGCGAATCATGGTGCGCGTACGCGATGGCGGGCCGGGCATCGCGGAAGAAGAACTGGAGAAGGTGTTCGAGCCGTTCTATCGGCTGGAGACGTCCCGTTCGCGCGAAACCGGCGGGACCGGACTGGGGCTCACCATCGCCCGCAACATCGCGGAGCAGCATGGCGGAACGCTCGTGTTGCGCAACCACCCGGATGGCGGACTGGAAGCGGTGCTGAGCCTGCCACAGGCCGCGCCGCAGCCCGCATGAGCGAAGTCCTGCGCGCCCTTCGTCAGCGGGCGGGCCTCTCGCTGCCCCGCTGCAGCCGCCAGGTCAGCCCTTCGACGATATCCTTCTGGTCGGCCACGCGTGCGAAATCGATCGCCGTCATGCCTTGGTCATTCTTCAGTGTGGCGTCGGCGCCAGCGTCGTGCAGCAGCTTGACCGTCAGAATGTGCCCGCGCCAGGCGGCCATCATCAAGGGCGTCGTGTTGTTCGGCGAGCGCGCGTCCAGTTCGGCGCCGTTGTCCAGCAGCAAACGTGCCACATCGTTGTGACCGCCCGTGGCTGCGTAATGCAATGGCGTCCAGCCTGAATGATGCACGCGTGCGCCGCGCTCGATCAGGAGCTGCGCCGCTGCCAGATTGCCCTTGAAGCTGGCCATCATGAGCGCAGTGTCGCCGTTGAAGGCGCGAGCGTGAATGTCGATATCGGATGCGTCGAGCAGCAAGCGGAACACATCCATCGCACCCTCGCGCATCGCGATGATCATGGCGGTCTCGCCGCGCGCTGGCTCTATGGTGTTGGGATCAAATCCGCGGGCGAGCAGATTGCGCACCACCTGGGCATGGTCGAGCGGGATCGCGCGAAACCAGTCCGTGTAGGAATCGGCGCGCGCGCCGCCGGTCCAGGCCAGGCCGGCAGCCATCGTCAGCGCCGCCAGCACCGTCCTTCGCCCTGTGCGCATCCGCTGCACGTTCATTGCCCCTTGGCCGCCGCGAAAAGATTGAAGAAATTCTCGCTGGTCTGGCGAGCCAACTGATCCAGCGGCACGCCCTTGAGCTCGGCGAGATATTCGGCCACATGCGCAACCAGGCCAGGTTCGTTGCTCTTGCCGCGATGCGGCATCGGCGCGAGGTAGGGTGAATCGGTCTCGATCAGCATGCGCTCCAGCGGGACTTCGCGCGCGACGGCCTGCAACGCCTTGGCATTCTTGAAGGTGACGATGCCGGAGAAGGAGATGTAGAAGCCCTGCTCCATTGCCGCCTGCGCCACCTCCAGCGTTTCAGTAAAACAATGCATGACGCCGCCCGGCCCGCCGGCACTAGTACCCGCGCCCTCCTCGCGCATCAAGCGAATCGTGTCTTCGGACGCAGCACGGGTGTGAATGATGAGCGGCTTCCCGCTTTCGCGCGCGGCACGGATATGCGTTCGGAAACGGGCACGCTGCCATTCGAGATCGCCTTCGAGCCGGTAATAGTCGAGACCGGTTTCGCCAATTGCAACAATCTTCGGATGCGCGGCCAGACGCACCAGTTCCTCGACGTCGGGCTCGGGCGTGTCTTCATAGTCAGGATGCACGCCGACCGAAGCGAATACGTTGGGATGGCGTTCGGCCAGTTCCAGTACCTGGGGGAATTCCGGCATGCTGACCGAAACGCACAGCGCATGCGTGACGCGGTTTTCCGCCATCTTGTCGAAGATCTGCGGAAGGCGCTCGGCCAGTTCGGGGAAATTGATATGGCAATGGGAATCGATGTACATGCGCGCATTTTACGCGCTCGATTCACGTGACGCAGGGTGCGGCGCCTTGCCTGAACGGTATCAGAGCGTGTGCGTCGCGCGCGAGGAGCGCAGTGCGGCACCGAGCAATTCCTCGATGCGCAGCTTGACGCGCTGCCCGCTTTCGTCCGAGGAAAAATGCACGCCGATGCCTTGCGCCTTGTTGTTGTTCGCGCCGGCCGGCGTGACCCAGGCGATCTTGCC
Source organism: Pseudomonadota bacterium (assembly GCA_023416415.1). Lineage (GTDB taxonomy): Bacteria > Pseudomonadota > Gammaproteobacteria > Burkholderiales > Burkholderiaceae_D > Noviherbaspirillum. Next base: position 3,613 of record JAEZHR010000044.1, on the reverse strand, counting down.
TGCGATCGGGTACTTGGTCGGATCATCCATCAGCGTCAGGATCAGATAGATCTCGTCCCCGATCTTGTAGGGCTTGGAGGTAGGCACAAAGATGCCGCCATTGGCGAGGAAAGGCATGTAGGCGGCGTACAGGGCCGCCTTTTCCTTGATCGGCAACGAGAGTACCGAGGGCCGCACTGCGCCGCCTGTATTCGACGCAACCCCCGGCATGATGGTATTGGGCTCGGCCATGAAATCCTTGCTGATGGTCAGGAAGACAATGCCTGTGCGTACTCGAGCAGCAGGTCTTCGAGGAACAGCCGAGCCGACAGCGGGTGCTCGGCAACCGCGCGGCGTTCGTTCGCCCCCTTGATCAGCCGCAGCAGTTCGGAGGCTGCAACATGTCCGGCGAGACGCTCGAGTTCCTTGCGATAACGCGGATAATACCGGATTCTTCCGGAAAATTTGAGCGCCAGCAGATCGTACAGCCAGCGCTGCTGCCACAGCACCAGATCGGGCATAGAAGCCTTCTGCAGGTGCTCTGCGGTCTTCAGTGCCGCCTCGACATCCGGTCGCGCCAGCGCTTGCAGAAACGCATCCTGCACCTCGCGTGCACCGTCCCTGGCCAGCGTCAATGCAGCCAGTGGCGCGCCTCCCTGCTCCGCCAGCCAGTCTCCGGCATTCGCAACGCCTTGCTGTTCAAGCCATGCCAGCGCCTGTTCCGGTGCCGGCATCGGAAGCGCGAACTTGCGGCAACGCGAGAGAATGGTCGGCAGCAATCTTTCAACGGAATGGGACACCAGCAGGAACACGGTGGAGGGCGGCGGTTCTTCCAGCGTCTTGAGAATCGCGTTCGCGGCCGCCATGTTCAGCGCCTCGGCCGGATACAGCAACACCACACGCAGCCCTTGCCGGTGGGTGGAGACGGTCATGAAGTCGCCCAGCGCCCGCACCTGGTCGATTTTGATCTCCTTCGAGGGCGTCTTGGTCTTGCTTGCCTTCTTGCCTTCGCCTTCGTCGTCCGGCACCTCGTCTTCCAGTGCCTCCGGTCGAACGCGCCGGTAGTCCGGATGCGCATACTGGGTGAACCAGCCACAGGCATCGCATGTGCCGCAGGCCTGGCCGTCCGCGCACGGACTGCTGCACAGCAGGGATTGCGCGAACTGCTCGGCAAAGACGGTCTTGCCGGTACCCTGTGGTCCGTGGAACAGGATGGCGTGCGGCAGGCGCGCGCGCATCTGCTGCAATTGCTGCCAGGCGCTGACGTGCCAGGGATATGGCCCGCTCACGCGCACAGCTCCTCGATGAATCCGCGCAATGCCGTCTGCGTATCCTCGATCGTGCGGGTGGCATCGATGACGCGAAAGCGCTGCGGGAACTCGGCGGCACGGCGCAGGTACTCGGCACGGGTCGCGGCGAAGAAATCGCTGCGCTCCCGCTCGAACTTGTCCAGCACGCGTGTGGCATCGAGACGCGCGCGCGCCACATCCAGCGGCACGTCGAACAGCAGCGTCAGGTCGGGCTGCAGGGTCGGATGCACCCATTGTTCGAGCGTGCGCAGCTTGTCCAGCGCCAAGTGGCGTCCTCCACCCTGATAGGCAAAGCTGGCGTCAGTGAACCGATCCGAAATGACCCAGTCGCCCCGCGCCAGTGCCGGCGCGATCACTTGCGCAATATGCTCGCGCCGCGCGGCGAACATCAGCAGTGCCTCGGTCTCCAGATGCATGCGCTCCTGCAACAGCAGTTCCCGCAGCTTCTCGCCCAAGGGCGTGCCGCCCGGCTCGCGCGTGACGATGACGGTGTGGCCGGCCGCGCGCAGCTGCTGCGCGAAGAACGCCAGATGGGTGGACTTGCCGGCACCGTCGATGCCTTCGAAAGTAATGAATTTGCCAGTCATGGCCGGCATTATCCTAGATTCGGCCGGCCGCAGATACGGCCTCAAGTCCGCCCCCGGCTCAGCGCCGTCCGCGCTGGTAGCGGTCCACAGCGCGGTTATGTTCTTCCAGCGTGCGCGAGAAATGGCTGGTGCCGTCGCCGCGCGCGACAAAATAGAGCGCATCGCTCTGCGCCGGATTGAAGGCGGCCGCAAGCGAATCTGCGCCCGGCAAGGCGATCGGGGTCGGTGGCAGACCGCGCCGCGTGTAGGTGTTGTATGGCGTATCGGTGATCAGATCGCGCTTGCGGATATTGCCGTCGAAGCGCTCGCCTATGCCGTTGATCACCGTCGGGTCGGTCTGCAGCAGCATGCCGATTCTCAGGCGGTTCACGAACACGGCCGCGCCCAGGCCACGATCCTCCCCACGCCCTGTTTCCTTTTCGATGATGGAGGCCATGATCAGCGCTTCGTACGGCGATTTGTACGGAAGGGTCGGGTCGCGACCGTCCCACACAGTCTGCAGGCGCTCGCGCATCAGCGCATATGCCTTGCGAAAAATGGCAACGTCGGTGGATCCCTTGACATAGAGATATGTATCAGGAAAGAACAGCCCTTCCGGATGTTCGTGCTCGGCGCCGATGCGCTGCATGAGCTCGCGATCCGACAAGCCCTTCGTTTCATGTCGCAACTTCGGCTGTGCTGCGATCGCCTCGCGCATCTGGCGGAATGTCCATCCTTCGACAATGGTGACCGCCGCTTGGGCCTGTTCGCCGCGCACGAGTTGCCCGATCAGGGCATGCGGCGAGGTGCCGGGCTTGAGTTCGTAGTACCCCGCCTTGAGCCTGTTCCCGCGCCCGCTCAATCGGGCCAGGGCTTCCATCAGCCAGGGATTGGCCGGCACGCCGGCGTTCGCCATCTGCCGCATTGCACTGCGCGCACTGCTTCCGGCGCGCACTTCGAATTCAATCGCCCCCTGCCCGGTCATGGGAAGCGGACGCACGGCCCAGAGCACGAACAGTGCGGCACCGAGCACGGTCAGAAACAGGAAGAACAGGAGGAGCTTGCGTAGCAGGAACATGATCTGGGGCGCAGGCGCGGCAACGCGATTGCGATGAGCTCACTATAATCGAGCCGAGATAATAATCGTTAATCCCGTTCCGGCATTGTCCACTCCATGACTGATTCATCGCATCCCTGGTTGCAGTTTCTTTCAGCGCAAGGCGCAACTCTCGGCAAGGAGGGCGAGGTGCTCGGCTTTGCCGAGGCCGGACCGGATATCTTGAGCCGCGCCGGCGCCGGCTACATCGCCCCCTTGTCCGATCTTGGCCTGATCGCCGCCCGTGGCGAAGACGCGGCAACTTTCCTGCATAACCAGCTTACGCAGGATGTGGAGCACCTCGACCCTGGCCACGCCCGCCGCGCGGGCTACTGCTCGCCGAAAGGACGCCTGCTTGCCACCTTTCTGATCTGGAAATCTCAGGACACGATCCTGCTGCAATTGCCGCGCGTGCTCCAGGCAGCCATTCAGAAGCGACTGCAGATGTACGTGCTGCGCTCAAAGGTCAAGTTGTCCGACGCCGGCACGGAGCAGATCGCGCTCGGCATCGGCGGGCAAGCCGCCATCGAGGCACTGGCACCGTGGTTCCCGCAACCGCCCTCTGCCGCACTGGAGAAAGTCGACACCGCCGCCGGCACCCTGATTCGCCAGCCGGACGCATTCGGCGCACCGCGCCTGTTGTGGATCGCACCGCTCGAGCT
>JAEZHR010000036.1 GCA_023416415.1 Pseudomonadota bacterium | reverse complement strand
GTTCATCCCATGCGACCGGCACCGAGACCGGCAGGCGTGGGCGCGCCCGAACAGAGTACGGCGCCACGGTGCTGGCCGAGCGTCCGTTGCGCAGGGTGTCGACGAAGATCTTGCCGATGCGGTTTTTCGCGCCCATCTTCGCCGAAAAGTGCTGCGGCAGCATGCGCGCCAAGTGCTGCGCAACCGCCAGCGCAAAGGCGGAGACCGTTTCCCAGTCATGCCGGCGTGTCAGCGGCACGACCAGGTGCAGGCCCTTGCCGCCGCTGGTTTTCGGAAAGCTGCGCAGGCCGAGTTCATCTAGGACGACATGGGTGAGTTTCGCCGCTTCCAGCACGGCGCTCCACGGCAGATCGGGATCGGGGTCGAGGTCGAACACCATGCAGTCCGGGCGATCGATACGATCCGCCGTCACGTTCGGCACGTGCAGCTCGATCGTGCCCATCTGCGCCGCACCGACCAGCGCCTTGGGCGTTTCGATCGCCATCAGCGGCGCGCGGCCGGAGAGCAGTTGCGCGTTCAGCTTGCGCACGCCCGGAATCTCCATGTGCGAACCGTGCTTCTGAAAGAAGGTTTCGCCGCCGACGCCGTCGGGCAGGCGCAGCAGGTAGACCGGACGATTCGCCAGCCAGGGCAGGATCAGTGGAGCGATCTGCTGGTAGTAGCGGGCCAGTTCGATCTTGCTGGCGTGGCTCGCACTGTCGATCACGCGCTCTGCGTGGGTGATCCGGATGCCTTCGAGCACGGGTTCGGTCTGCTTGCGCACCGGTATGTGAAGGGCGTGCGGCTGGGTCGGCAGATGCGTTGCGCGCTCGCGTTTCACCTGTGCGGCCGGCTTGTCGCTGCGCAGGCCGTGAAAGACCGCGTGGCGCAGCGCATCGTCCTGCGTCCACTCCGCAAATGAAATCTCTGCCACCAGCTTCGGTCGCAGCCAGTGCACGCCATGCAGGCCCGGCGGCGGCTGCGGGAACGGACAGGCGTGTTGTTCCAGTGGCTGCATCTTGCGATGCAGTTCTGCCAGCTGCTGGCCATCGAAGCCGGTGCCGACCTTGCCCGCATAGCGCAGCTTGCCGTCCTCATCGTAGTAGCCCAGCAGCAGCGCCCCGAAGAATTGACGTCTGCCTTGCGGCTCGGTGTAGCCGGCGATCACCATCTCCTGGCGTCGCCGGCACTTGAGCTTGATCCAGTCAGAACTGCGCGCGCTCACATACTGCGCATCGGCGCGCTTGCCGATCAGTCCTTCGAGCGCCAGTTCGCAGGCGCTGTCGAGCAGCTGCTGCGGCGGCTGCTGAAGCTGCACGCTGTAGCGCAGCACATCGCTCTCGTGATCGGCCAGCATCTCTTCCAGCGCATGCCGTCGTTCCAGCAGCGAGTGCTTGCGCAGGTCGTAGCCGTTCAGATAGGGAAGGTCGAAGAGGAAGTAGACGATGCGCTTCGTGTTGTTGCGATCGAAGGCGTTCTGCAGCAACTGGAAGGAGGGCACGCCCGCATCGTCGAGCACGACGATCTCGCCATCGAGCCATGCACTCTCCAGGCCCAGGGATTCGATGGCTTCGGCTTGCCGCGGAAGGCGAGCGGTCCAGTCATGGCCATCGCGGGTGAACAGGCGTGCCTTGCCGCCTTCCACGCGGGCCATAACGCGATAGCCGTCGTATTTGACTTCATACAGCCAATCACCCTCCTCGGGCACGGCATCGACCAGGGTTGCCAGCTGCGGCGACAGCCGTGCCGGCAGCGGCGCCTTGCATAAGGCAGGCTTTGCCGTCTTCTTCTTGCCGGCGGAGATGTTTGCGCCCTGCCTGGCAGTTGGCTCTGTTGCGGCCTGCGCCTTCGGCGCGCCATTCGCCTTGCCGTCACTGCGCAGTACGCTGTTCGGCAGTGCTTCGACGATGTCGAAGTCCGTCCGCGCCGCCTCGTCCTTTTCCTTGATGAGGAACCATTGCTCCTTGTCCGAGTGCCCGCGCATGCCGGTACGCACCAGCTTCCATGTGCCGTGCAGTTTCTCGCCGTCGAGCACGAAGTGCAGACGGCCGGCTTCGTATCCGGCGACCGGGTCGCCGATCGGCTCCCAGGTGCCGATATCCCAGACCTCGACGTGGCCGGCACCGTACTGGCCCGGCGGAATGTCACCTTCGAAGTCGAGATAGTCGAGCGGATGGTCTTCGACGTGTATCGCAAGGCGCTTGTCGGACGGGCGCAGGCTCGGCCCCTTCGGCACTGCCCAGCTCTTCAGCGTGCCGCCGATCTCCAGCCGGAAGTCGTAGTGCAGGCGCCGCGCCTGATGTTTCTGGACGACGAAACGCGGCTGTTCGGCCGCGCCGGCGTGTTCACCGCGCGGCTCGGGCGTGTGCGCGAAATTGCGCTTGGCAAGGTAGGTGGCGAGGCTGCCCGGCATGACTCAGTGCGCGGATCTGGACGTCCGCCCCGCACTCTTGCGGGCAGGCGGCGCCTTTTTGTGGTCTTCCTTGCTTTCCCCTCCGCTTTGCGAATGCGTGCCCTGCAGGCTGCGTCGCAACAGTTCGGTCAGATCCACGTCGGCGGCCTCTTCTTCCGGCATCTGTATCTTCGGCGCGTTGATCGTGTGTGCCTCGCCCGCCTCGTACTTTTTCTTCACCAGCGCCATGATGTCGTCGTGGAAGGTGTCACGGTACTGCTCCGGGTCCCCTTCCGCGCGCATGTTTTCGATCAGCTGGCGCGCCATCTCGACTTCCTTCGGCTTGACCTGGGCCGACTTCAGGCCGGCCGGAGGCAGGTTCAGGTCGTCCGCGTTCAACACCTCGCTGGCCCAGCGCAAGGTGTTGAGCACCAGTACGTGCGGGGTCGCGATCAGGGCGGCCAGATGCTGCTTGTTGTGCAATACCACCAGTGCCACGCCGATTTTCTTCGTATCGAGCAGGGCTTCGCGCAGCAGCGCATAAACCTTTTCGCCGCCCTTCTGCGGCGCGAGATAGTAGGGCTTCTCGAAGAACAGGAAGCTGACATCCTCGGCTTCGGTGAAGCCGAGGATGTCGATCGTGTGCGTCGACTTCACGTTGGCGGCCGTGATCTCCTCATCCGACAGGACGACGTACTGATCGTCGTATTTCACGCCCTTGACGATGTCTTCCCTGGCGACTTCATCGCCGGTCTCCTTGACCACGCGCTTGTAGCCGACCGGTTGCAGCGTCTCGCGGTGCAGCCAGTCGAAATCCACGCCTTCGTCGCGGGCGGCGGAGTAAAGGCCGACCGGCGCGTGCAGCAGGCCGAAGCTGATCGCGCCTTTCCAGAGTGTGCGGGGCATGGCTTCTTGTCCGGAAAACAATGTTTATCGATTCGACACAGTTCACCCGGCCAAGTTCGTTCAGTGCGCCTGTAGGATAATGTGCGCTTCCTCGTCTTGCTTCCCGTCATGATCGACGTCGTCGTCTTCTTTTTCCTGCTGGGTGTCATCGCCCGCCTGCTCAAGTCCGACCTGCGCCTTCCCGAGGCCTTGTACGAAACCCTGTCGATCTACCTGCTGCTGGCCATCGGCCTGAAGGGGGGGATCGAGTTGTCGAAACAGCCGCTGCTCGGCCTGATGCCCCAGATCGGCGCGGTCGTGCTGATGAGTTTCGCCATTCCGCTGCTAGTGTTTCCGCTGCTGCGCATGCTGCGCCTTTCCGCGGCAGACAGCGCGGCCATCGGTGCACACTACGGTTCGGTCAGCGTGGTGACGTTTGCGGTCGTCACGGCGACCCTGGCCGAAGCCGGCATTCCCTACGAAAGCCATGCTGCGCTTTGGGTGGCGCTGATGGAAATGCCGGGCCTCGTGGCCGGTGTGCTGCTGGCGCGCATGTTTGCGCGTGGCGCTGATGCGGGCCCGACGCGCTGGGGGGCACTGCTCCACGATGTGCTGATTGGCAAGAGCGTGCTGCTGCTTGTCGGCGGCCTCGTCATTGGCGCGATCGCGGGCGAGGCCGGCACGGCACCGATCAAGGCACTGTTCATCGATCCGTTCAAGGGTGTGCTGGCCCTGTTCCTGCTGGAGCTGGGGCTGGTCGCCGGTGGCCGGCTGACCGAAGTGCGCCGTTTCGGCATGACCATCTTCATCATCGGCCTCGGGCTGCCGCCGCTGTTGTCCGTGCTCGGCGCCCTGGTCGGCCTTGCGCTCGGCCTGTCAACCGGTGGCGTTGCCGTTCTCGCCACGCTCGCCGCCAGCTGCAGCTACATCGCCGCACCGACCGCCATGCGCATCGCGGTCCCGCAGGCCAACGCCGCGCTGTCGATCACGCTTTCTCTCGGCATCACCTTCCCGTTCAACGTCGTCGTCGGCATTCCGCTTTACATCCGGCTTGCCAACATGCTTACCTCCTGAGAGGCTCGTCATGACACTCGAGAAATTTCCGCGCCAGCTGCTGGTCATCATTGCCGAAGCGGCATTGGAGAAGCGCCTCGTGCAGGATGCAAAACGCTACGGCGCGCACGGCTATACGATCTTCGATGTGCGCGGCGGGGGGACCGAGGGCGAGCGTTCCGGTATGATCGAGGCCGAACGCACGATCCACATGGAGATCGTGTGCGAAGAGCCGGTGGCCGACCAGATCGCGCGCCATGTGCTCACCGCTTACGCGCCGTACTACAGCGTGACCATGTACTTTGCGGACGTGAAGGTGCTGCGCCCGGCGAAATACTGACTGCGGTTTTTGCGAAGAAATTCTTCTTTTTACTTCGCTTTTATTATTTATGGGGTGCGTCTAGCATCCGTCCACTGCGCGCGTGCGCGCCCGTGTCGGGCACGACGCCGCAACCACCAGGAGGAAACACATGAAAAAATTCTTGCTCACGCTAATGATTGCCGTGGGTAGCTTGTCGATGGTCGTGACCGACGCGGAAGCGCGGCGCATGGGCGGCGGCGGCTCGTTCGGCAAGCAGTCGAACAATGTCAGCCGTCAGGCCACGCCGCCGGCGCAACAGGCAGCCCCGATGCAGCGCCAGAACCAAGCGGGCGCGGCTCAGGCCCAGAAGCCCAGCATGTGGAAGGGTCTGCTCGGCGGCGCCCTGCTCGGACTCGGTCTCGGCGCCTTGCTGTCGCATCTCGGCATCGGTGGCGCACTGGCCAGCATGATCGGCACGATCCTGACCGTCGCACTGCTGGCAGCTGCCGCCTACTTCATCTACCGCATGTTTGCCCGCAAGAATGGCGGACCTGCGGCACGAAGCGGTTTGCAGCCGGCCTATGCGACGCCGACGCCGGAAATCGGCTCGCGCATCGAACCGCAGCAACCGGCCGCTTTCCAGGCTGACAGCGTGCAGGCAGGCAGCGCGGCCAACGCGGGTACCTGGACCATGCCGGCCGACTTCGATGCCGCCGGCTTTGCCCGCACCGCCAAGACCCAGTTCATCCGCCTGCAAGCGGCCTGGGATGCCGGCAACGTGGACGACATCCGCGAGTTCACCACGCCGGAAATGTTCGCCGAACTGCGCATGCAGCTGCAAGAACGTGGCGACACCGCCAACCACACCGACGTCGCGCAGATCGAGGCCGAGGTGCTGGGCGTGGAAACCATTGGCAATGACTACATGGTCAGCGTGCGTTTCAACGGCATGATCAAGGAAGAAGACGGTGCTGCGCTGCAGCCCTTCGCCGAGGTCTGGAACCTGACCAAGCCGGTTTCCGGCAATGGCGGCTGGTTGCTCGCCGGCATCCAGCAAGTGCAGTAATTGCAGCAGAACGCCGGGCGCGAAACCGAATGGTTTTGCGCCCGGTTTTTTTTTGCTTGACCTTCCCTCCACCGGAAGGCGCACACTTCGGTTTTACATCGATTGTGTCTGTGCCGACCGGTTTGCAGGCGCCCAGGAACTTTGCATGAAATTTCGCATTCTTCAGGCCGGCATCGCCGCCGCAGTGCTGGCAGTCCATCTCGGCGCGGCGGCTGAAGCGCCGGTGATCGAGGTTTACAAGAGCGCCACCTGTGGCTGCTGCACGGCCTGGATCAAGCACCTTGAACAGTCCGGTTTTACGGTGCATGCGCACAACGTTGCCAGTACCGCCGATTACCGCCAGAAGTTCGGCGTTCCGCATGAACTCGGTTCCTGCCATACCGCCACGGTGCAGGGTTACGCACTCGAAGGCCACGTGCCCGCTGCCGACATCAAACGTCTGCTCGCGGAAAAGCCGAAGGCCACGGGGCTGGCAGTGCCGGGCATGCCAGTCGGCTCACCCGGCATGGAAATGCCCGGGCATGCCGCTGACAGCTATGACGTGGTCCTGATGCAAGGCAACGGCAGGCACAAGGTCTGGCGCCACTATGGCGCGCAGTAGTAGTGGTAGCCGGTCAACCTGACCGGCTGCAACCCGGAAGGAGTGATGATGCATATTCCGAAATCGGTTCCGCTTGCGCTGGCCCTTATGCTGACCGTGCCGCTCGCCATGGCAGAACCTGCATCCAGATCTGCCATCGCCCAGCGGCTGCAAGAGTTGCTCGGATCGTCGGCGCAGGATGAGTTGCTGGACCCGGAGCGCGCTTTCGGCGTGAAGTTGCACGCGGATTCCTCGTCTGTGCTGCGAGCGGAACTGACGCCTGCGCCTGGTTACTACCTGTACCGCGACCGCATCAAGTTCGTGCTTCAGGACGCGGCGGGTGCGTCCATCCGCTCGGTAGCGCTCCCGCGCGGAACCGTGAAGCAGGATCCGACCTTCGGCACCACTGAAACCTATAACGCGCCGATTGAAGCGGAAATTCGCCTGCAGCGAACTGCCGAAGCGCGAACCGTGACGGTACTTGCCTCCTATCAGGGCTGCCATGAAAAGACCGGCGTGTGCTATCCGCCGCAAGAAAAGGTATTGAAGGTCGCGCTTCCGGCCGTGCGCTAGCCCTGCACTACGTCACATCAGCGCCGGCCTCACATCGCCGGCACCCCGTCGCGGATGCCCTGGCTCTGGCCGCCGGCCGCGCCTGCCGTGCGTCGGCATTCCTCCGCGCAGTGCCTGCAGGCCTGCGCGCATTCCTGACAGTGCGCCATCGGATGCTTTGCGCACTCGTCTGCGCAGGCATCGCACACGTCCGCGCACAAGGCGCAAATGCGCGTCGCCAGTTCGCTGCCGCGCGCCATGGAGCCGGCGGCCAGGCGACACATCGCAGCGCAGTCGATGTCCAGCGCAATACAACGCACCATCGCTTTCGGATCGGGTTCCTGCAGGCAGGCGGCCGCGCAGTGGTCGCAGATGGCCGCACAAGCGTAGCAGGCGTCGAGGCATGATTTGAACTCTTGGTGCGCCATAGGGCCTCCGATCAGAAATGTCGGTTCGGCAGGGCATGCCATGCGCAGTTCTGGCGCGGGCCAGTCGGCTTGATCCGCCTCAATCGCGATTCGGAGCGCGGCTGCGCGAATCCGGTGCTTGACCTTCCCACAGTGGCAAGGCTCAGCGTAGCGGCTCCCTTAACTTCTGCGAGTTTTCATCATGCTTGAACTGAACGTGCCCAACATGACCTGCGGCGGCTGCGCCCGCCATGTGACGCAGGTCGTGCAGTCCGTCGACGCCGCGGCGAAGGTCGACATCAATCTGGCGGCGAGGACGGTACGCATCGAGACCGGCGTCGATCCAAAGCGTATTGCGACGGCCATGGACGCAGCCGGTTATCCGGCAACCGTTCGCGCTTAACGTGCGGCAGGATTGATCAGCGGTAGCCGCGCAATTCCTGGTAGCGGGCGACCTGTGCGGCGTCGAGCACCCTGATCATCTCCAGGTGGTAGCGCAGATGCGCGGCGCGCAGCGCACCCTGAGCCTGTGCAGCCGCTGCACTGGCGGCCTGCACCGACGTCACATCCGCCTTGCGCGCGCTGAACAGCTGATCGAGGGCGCGCTCGGCCGCAACCCACTGCTCACCCAGCGCCTTCGCTTCATCCTGCATCCGGGCAAACAGCTTTTCAGTGACGCGCTTCTGCTCTTCGCTCAGGCCAAGCGGCTCGGCGAGTTCCAGCACGTGGGCCGGACCCGGATAACCGTTCAGTTCGGCCGGGATGGCAAATCCCATGCCCTTGCCGGCTTTCAGGTCGGCAATCTGTTGCGCCGAAAAGGCCTTGATCTCACGCGCTTGCATGCCGCCGTAGGGGGAATGGTGCGATGTGCCGTGTTGGCCATGCTGGCCGTGGGGGCTGTGGTGACCTTGAGCGTGTGGTCCATGTTGGGCATGCTGGGCGAGGGCGGGTGTGCCCGTTGCCATGATGAACAGCATTGATAGCAAGTGCTTTCTCATCGAATTCTCCGGATGATCGGGGTGCCGATTGTTGCCGCTGTCGGCTGCCCTGCATATGATTGCAATCATATGGACAAGACCAATGCTCCTGCCAGCCCAGCCGATGCACTGTTTGCCGGTGTGGCACCGCACACGCGGTCGGTGCGGGCGGGGGCGGCGCTGTTTCGCCAGGGCGATCCCGCCATCGGCGTCTTTCGCCTGACACGCGGGCGCATCCGCCTGTTGCGTACTACCGCCAGCGGGGCACAGGTGACCATGCACACGGCCCGGCCCGGGGAGCTGTTTGCCGAAGCATCGCTCTTTTCTCCGCGCTATCACTGCGATGCGATTGCCTGGTGCGACAGCGAATTGCTGCTCTACCCGAAGCGGGAGCTGGCAGCGCGCCTTAAGGAGGACCCGGACGCACTGTGGTGCTTTGCCGCTGAACTTGCGCATCGCGTGCAGGACATGCGGGCCCGGGTGGAGCTGAGACAGATTCGTTCCGCGCCCGAGCGTGTCATTCAGGCCTTGCGCCTGCGCTGCATCGCTGACGGAAGCTGGCGTCTGGACGATACGCTCAAGCAGTTCGCGCAGGAGCTCGGCCTGACCCACGAGGCGCTGTACCGGGCGCTGAACACGCTTGAGCGATCCGGCCGGCTCCGGCGCGAGGGGCGGAGCCTGGTGCTTCTGGAGACCACTGAATGAGTTACCTGCGAACGCGCGCCTGTTTCGGCAACGCGTGTGAGCAAAAGCAATCGCAGGTGCGAAGTCCGCAATACGGCGCATTCTTTCCGGTCAAAGGCCGGTGTGCGCGGCACGAGATCGCGCACGGATTTGATTCGAGAGGGGGCGCATGAGTTTTCTGGGAGGCATTCTCGATCGGCGTGAAGCCGAACCGGCTTATCGCACGATCGACGGCGGACATCCGGCGCCATTTCCGGACATGACCGATGAGCAACTCTACAACTACGAAGTCACTTTCAACGTCCGGCCCCGCACCTTTTCCCGGTCGCCGCGCCGCAGTGCGGCAGAAACGGTCCTGTCGCAGGCCGTGCCGGAGCCGTCGCTGCGCGTACAGGAGGTCCGCCCGCCGCCCGAGCGGCTGCGTCGCAACAAGGCCTTCGACGCACCGCGCTACACGACGCGCAAGGCAGCCAGGGAAGCCACGCCTGCGCCGATCGACTACAGCAAGCCGGTGCGCACCGTCACCAGCAAGCAGCCGGTGGAAATCGTCACCACGCGTGCGCGCCATCCGATCTACAAGGTGCACGCCTATATCGGCAACAACGACGTGGTCAGCGTTTTCACGCTGGACGGACGCTTGTGCGAGAACGGTCCGCGCTTTCTGGAGAACGTGCCGCAGCCGCGCTCGCTGCACCTGAACATCTACGAAGGACGGGAGGATACGGGCAAGTTCCGCATTACCCAGCATGCGACACGCGAGGAGGCGGACGCCGCAGCCGAGCCCGGGCGCTTGAGCTGCGTCGAGGTGACGATCGAGGCGTGAATGGCGCTGCGGGGATCTCCGGAACGCTTGCCGCGCAAGCCGGCGCCGCCAGTTTTCAGCCCCGGCCATCCGTCAAGAACAAGTCCTTCACGCCATGCGGCGGCGAGCGCCAGTACTGCGGCGGCGCATCTACCTGTGCACCAAGCTGTGCGGCGGCATGCCACGGCCAGCGCGGGTTGTAGAGCATCCCGCGCGCCAGCGCGACCATGTCGGCCTGGCCGGAGGCGATGATGTCTTCGGCCTGCTTCGCTTCGGTGATCAGACCGACGGCAATCGTCGGCATCCGCACTTCTTCACGGATGCGTTGTGCGAACGGCACCTGATAGCCGGGACCGAGCGCGATCTTCTGCGCCGGCGACATGCCGCCGCTGGAAACGTCGATGAAATCGCAGCCGCGCTTTTTCAGTTCGTGCGCCAACTGAATGCTCTGTTGCAGATCCCATCCGCCATCGACCCAGTCGGTGGCCGAAATCCGGATGCCGACCGGCTTGTTCATGTCGAAGCTGGCGCGCACGGCATCGAATACTTCGAGAGGAAAGCGCATGCGATTTTCCAGCGAGCCGCCGTAGTCATCCTGCCGTCGATTCGACAAGGGCGAGAGAAACTGATGCAGCAGGTAGCCGTGCGCGGCGTGGACTTCGATGGCGTCGAGGCCGAGGCGGTCGGCGCGACGCGCAGCGGCAGCGAAAGCATCGCGCACACGCGCGAGGCCGGCCGCATCCAGCGCCAGAGGCGTTTCATCACCTTCGAGATAGGGCTCAGCGGACGGCGCGACCGTGCGCCAGCCGCCGGCGCTGGAAGAAATCTGCTTTCCGCCCTGCCACGGCACCCGGGTCGAAGCCTTGCGTCCGGCATGCGCAAGCTGCACCGCGATCGGCATGCGCGAATGCTTGCGCACGCTTTCGAGCACGTGCGCCAGCGCCTGTTCTGTGTGGTCCGACCACAGGCCGAGGTCGTCTGGCGAGATGCGGCCTTCGGGCTCGACCGCGGTCGCTTCCAGGAACAGAATGCCGGCACCGGACAGAGCGAGGTGGCCGAGGTGGATCAGGTGCCAATCGGTCGCCGCGCCATCTTGCGCCGAGTACTGGCACATCGGCGCGATGGCGATGCGGTTCTTCAGTTCGAGCGAGCCGAGGGAAATCGGAGCAAACAGTGTATTCATGACGCAGGCGGAAGTTGGACCCGTTTGATTTAAACATTTTTGCGTTATTCGTGCCGGGGGAAACCTTGCGTCGCGCGTGGCGTCCAATCCGCATACGCTCACGGAGGACATCATGACTACTCGAAAGACTTTGCCTGAAGACGAACGGAAGTGGAAAGCCTCCTCGCCGGGAATCGATTCCCCCTCGGTGACGCCCAAGGACGTCGATTCCGACGATGCATCAGCGAGGGACATCAGGGAGCGCAAGATCGCCTCGGCCGACGAGGATGAACGCACCGAAGAGCAGCTCGACGATGCTGTCGACATGACTTTCCCGGCCAGCGATCCGATCGCCATTAGCGACCCGGAGCAGCAATCTCGCAGATCGCAGCGCACGCCTTAAGCGCCGCTTCAGCAGACCGGCAGGCCCGCCGTGATAGACTTA
>JAEZHR010000014.1 GCA_023416415.1 Pseudomonadota bacterium | reverse complement strand
CCTCCTGGGTCGGCACCAGCACCTTGCCCCCCATGTGACCGCACTTCTTCACGGCAGCCAGCTGGTCTTCGAAGTGCACGCCTGCGGCACCCGCGGCGATCATGTTCTTCATCAGTTCGAATGCGTTGAGGACGCCGCCGAAACCGGCTTCCGCATCAGCAACGATGGGCAGGAAGTAGTCGATGAAGTTCTCGTCGCCCGGGTTGATGCCGCGCGACCACTGAATTTCGTCAGCGCGCTTAAAAGTATTGTTGATGCGACGAACCATGGTCGGCACCGAGTCGTAGGCGTACAGCGACTGGTCGGGATACATGGTTTCCGAAGTGTTGCCATCGGCGGCAACCTGCCAGCCGGAAAGGTAGACAGCTTCCAGTCCCGCCTTGGCCTGTTGCATTGCCTGACCGGCCGTGATCGCGCCGAAAGCGTTCACATAGCCCTTCTTGGCACCGCCATTGACCTTGTTCCACAGCTTTTCCGCGCCTTCCTTGGCCAGCGTGTACTCGATCTGCTTTGATCCGCGCAGACGCACCACGTCGGCAGCGGTGTAGTTGCGCTTGATGCCCTTCCAGCGTGGATTCTCCGCCCAATCCTTTTCAAGGGCCTTGATTTGCTCTTCGCGGGTTGCCATGGTCATTCTCCTAAGTAGAACGGGTGAAAAGAAAAACGGGTATCCGATGGAGAAATCTTAGGAGCTATTTTGCGGAGCAACAAGGTCTTATATAAGACATATGAGTTTTTTTTATTCTTTAAAAATCATAGACTTGAAAAGTATTTTCCATGATGCGATATGTTTTTCCTCAAAATGAAATGGAAAAACGGCGCGCTGCGACGGCCGATTTCGCGATACGCAGATTCGATTCCGCAATGTGAAAAAGAACGGCGACACAGTGGAGCAGTCCGCTGCTGTGGCTGCCTCACGGCAATGAAAAGGGAAAAGGCGAGGGAGCAAAGAGATACAGGGCGACAATCCGACGCCGGCGAGCTCCGCCGCCCCGGAGCAGATTCAGTCCAGCTTGGTGCGCGACACCAGAACGCCGTCCGCGTCGGCGTAGATCCAGTCGCCCGGATGAACCGCAACGCCGGCGATCGTCACGCGCAGATCACGCTCACCGGCGCCCTTGCGCACGCTGCGTTGCGGATGCGTCGCGAGCGCCCGGACCCCGATGTCGCACGCGTTGATTTCATCTGAATCGCGAATGCAGCCGTTGATCACGATACCGGACCAGCCGTTCTTTTCCGCCAGCACGCCAAGATTCCCGCCGACCAGTGCACAGCGCAGGCTGCCACCGCCATCGACCACCAGCACCCTGCCCTCGCCGGGCGTCTCCAGCGCAGCACGCACCAGGACGTTGTCCTCGAATACCTTCAGTGTGGCGGCCGGCCCGGCAAAGGCAGTGCGCTTGCCGAATTTCTGAAATAAGGGCGGCAGGACGGCAAGCTTGCCGTCAGCAAGCTTGTCTTCATTTGCATCGCACAGGTCGCAGGTCGCAAAGGGCATTTCGGTCTCCGATAGTGTTCTTGTGAAGATGAAATTCTAAGCGACCCGGCCAATCATGCCGCTTGTGCTGCGGCAGAACGGCGCGCAGCCTTCCCGCCGACGCCAACTGCAGTGCAGATGGCAAGCCACTGCAACAGGCCGATGCCAATGAATACCCACGCCGGATGCTGCGCATCCAGGACGGCGCCAAACAGCAAGGGCGCACCGGCCAGGCCGACGTCGAGGCCGGAATATACGACGCCATACACACGGCCGGTGGCATTGGCCGGCGCAGCGGCACGAATCAGCAGATCGCGCGAAGGACCTGCGACACCGGAGCCGAACCCGACCGCAGCCATCAAGGCGACCGCGACCATCGGTGTCGCCACGCCGACGGCAATAATCAGGGCGAATGCCCCTGCAGCGGCAAACGCGACAGCGATTGTGCGGTCATGCCGCTGCGCGCGGCCCGCGACAAAGCCTCCAAACACCATGCCAGCGGCCGAGGCCAGCATGAAGGCGGTATAGCCCGCGGTGGCCGTGGCCAGCGACATGCCGTACAACGTACGCAAACCCGAAACCGAAAAGCTCTGAATGCCGCCGAGCGCCAATGCGGTGACGAGGAAGAAGGCAAAGCACATCCAGACCGCCGGCAGGCGCAGGAAAGCCAGCACATGGCCATCCGCAGTGGATGCCGCTCCATTTTTCTTTGTACCGACGGGCGTATCGAGGAGCTCGCGATTCAGATGAAGCAGCAGCAGAACGGCTGCCGGCACCAGCGCAGCCGCTGCCAGCGCCGCCCGCCAGTGGAACAATCCGGCAATGCCGGCGAGGAAGACCGGCGCTGCGGCCCACCCGAGATTGCCGGAAATGCCGTGCACCGAAAACGCATGTCCAAGGCGGGACGGCGTGACGCGCTTGTTGAGCAGCGTGAAATCGGCCGGGTGGAATACGCTGTTGCCCACCCCCGCGAGCATGGAACCGGCCATGAGCATCGCATAGCTTTGCGCCTGGGACAGGATCAGCGCCGCAACCACCATCAAGCCAAGACCGGCAACCAGGACGTTGCGCGCCCCAACGCGGTCGACAATGAAACCTGCCAAGGCCTGCCCGATCCCGGAAACCACGAAGAACATCGTCATCAACAGTCCCAGCTGGGCGTAGGACAGCGCAAAATCGTCCTTCAGCCACGGAAACAGCGAAGCCAGGATCAGCTGGAAGAAGTGGGAGACGCCATGGGCAAGGCCGACCAGGCCAATGATCCGGGCATCTTGCCCGAGGGAGGGTGAAGGCGGAACGGAAGCGGCAGCCGTGCTCATGAATAATGACCGGAAGTCAAAGGAAGTGACGAAAGTGTATGCACTCCGGTCACGGCAGTTTTAAGATAGCAAGCCAATCTTTGTCGAGTTTCTGCCAGACGATTTCATCTCGCCCATGCGCCCTGTCAGCCATACCCGAACCAATCTTCCCGGCACCGCCCCGACGAGCGAACGCCCGGTGCGTGTCGTCGCACGCGACCTGAAGGCCGCCGAGGTGCTGGCCGCACACCGCCACCCCTGGGGGCAGGTCACCTGGGCACTGGATGGCGTGGTGCGCGTGACGGTCGGCAACCGGGCCTGGATCGTGCCGCCGCAACGTGCGATCTGGATCCCGCCCACGCTTGTGCATGAGGTCGCCACCCTCGAAAAGGCACGTCTGCGCGCGCTCTACGTGCAGGCGGAGCTTGCACCTTTTGACTGCGCCCAGTGCGAGGTACTTGACGTCTCCCCTTTGCTGCGCGAACTGGTCGTCGCACTCGCGGACGCAAACGCCGCAAGCCAGCGCGAAGCGCATCTGGCGAACCTGATTCTGGATGAGCTGACCCGACTGACCACGCTGCCGATCGTGGTCGCCCTGCCACAGGACAAGCGCCTCAAGGCGCTATGTGACAGGCTGATCGCAGACCCGGCTTCCAACCAGACGCTGGAAGAGTGGGCCGAAAACGTCGGCGCGTCCTCGCGTACGCTGGCCCGGCTGTTCGAGAGCGAACTGGGCATGAGCTTTGGAAGATGGCGCCAGCAGGTACGTCTGGCGCACGCAGCGCCGCTGATTTCGCGCGGCATGCCCCTATCCGCAGTGGCCGCCGAACTGGGTTATGCCAGTCAGTCTGCATTTTCGGCGATGTTCAGGAGGACTTTCGGGCAGTCACCCAGCGCGTTCTTTGCCAGGCACGGAAGTGCTTCACGATAGCCTTCCTTCACCCGCCAAGGGGAAGGAAGGCTTCGCTCGCTACTCACTCAGCCTGCTTCTCGAACACCAGCTGCCCGCCGCGCTGGCTCACCAGCACGCGGTCCTTTGGTCCGAAGCGACCTTCGAGAATCAGCTTCGACAGCGGATTCTCTATCTCCTGCTGAATCGCACGCTTCAAGGGACGCGCACCATACACCGGATCGAAGCCGGCCTCGGCGATCTTTTGCAACGCCGAATCGTCGACCTCCAACCCGATATCCATCTTGGCCAGACGCTGCCCCAGCGTCTTCAACTGGATCTTCGCGATCGCGCCGATGTTCTTCTCGTCGAGCGCGTGGAAAACCACGATCTCGTCGATACGGTTGATGAACTCGGGACGGAAGTGCGACTTCACCTCGCCCATCACGGCCAGCTTCACCAGCTGCGGATCGCTGCCTTCCATCGATTGAATCTTGCTCGTACCCAGGTTCGAGGTCATCACGATCACGGTGTTCTTGAAGTCCACCGTGCGCCCCTGGCCGTCAGTCATGCGGCCGTCGTCGAGCACCTGAAGCAGCACGTTGAAGACGTCCGCGTGCGCCTTTTCGATTTCGTCGAGCAGGATCACACTGTAGGGCTTGCGACGCACCGCCTCGGTCAGATAGCCGCCCTCTTCATAGCCGACATATCCCGGCGGAGCGCCGATCAGACGGGCAACCGAGTGCTTCTCCATGAATTCGCTCATGTCGATGCGAATCAAGGCCTCTTCGGTATCGAACAGGAAGGCGGCCAGAGTCTTGCACAGCTCGGTCTTGCCCACGCCGGTCGGCCCAAGGAACATGAAGGAGCCGTAAGGCCGGTTCGGATCCGACAGTCCGGCACGCGATCGCCGGATCGCATCCGACACCGCGACAATCGCCTCCTGCTGGCCGACCACACGCTTGTGCAGCGCGTCTTCCATGTGCAGCAGCTTTTCGCGTTCGCCCTGCATCATCTTGGAGACCGGAATGCCGGTTGCGCGCGAGACCACCTCGGCGATTTCCTCGGTACCGACCTGGGTGCGCAGGAGCTTGTTCTCGCCTTTCTTCTCTTCCCCGACATCGATTGACTTCAATCTCGCCTCCAGGTCGGGCAAGCGGCCGTACTGAAGCTCGGACATCTTCTGCCAGTCGCCGCGACGCCTTGCCTCTTCCATCTGCAGGCGCACCTTTTCAATCTCTTCCTTGATCTGCTGAGTGCCCTGAACTCCGGCCTTTTCCGCCTTCCAGACTTCCTCCAGATCGGCGTACTCGCGCTCGAGCTTCACAATCTCGGCCTCGATCAGGCCGAGCCGCTTCTGGGAAGCCTCATCGGTCTCCTTCTTCACAGCCTCCCGCTCGATCTTCAGCTGGATCAGGCGCCGATCGAGCCGGTCCATCACTTCCGGCTTGGAGTCGATCTCGATCTTGATCTTCGAAGCCGCCTCGTCGATCAGGTCGATCGCCTTGTCGGGAAGGAAACGATCGGTGATGTAGCGGTGCGAAAGCTCTGCCGCAGCCACGATGGCCGGGTCCGTGATATCCACGCCATGGTGCAATTCGTACTTTTCCTGCAGACCGCGCAAAATGGCGATCGTCGCCTCCACGCTCGGCTCTTCGACCAGGATCTTCTGGAAGCGGCGCTCCAGCGCAGCATCCTTTTCGACGTACTTGCGATACTCGTCCAGCGTGGTCGCGCCCACGCAGTGCAACTCGCCGCGCGCCAGCGCAGGCTTGAGCATGTTGCCCGCATCGATCGCTCCCTCGGCCTTTCCAGCGCCGACCATGGTGTGCAGCTCGTCAATGAAGACGATGGTTCGCCCTTCGTCCTGGGCGATTTCCTTGAGCACGGCCTTCAGGCGCTCCTCGAATTCGCCGCGATACTTGGCCCCGGCCAGGAGAGCCGCCATGTCGAGCGACAGCACACGCTTGTTCTTCAGGCTGTCGGGCACCTCGCCATTGACGATGCGCTGTGCCAGTCCTTCCACGATCGCGGTCTTGCCCACGCCCGGCTCGCCGATCAGAACCGGATTGTTCTTCGAGCGCCGCTGCAGCACCTGGATCGCGCGCCGGATCTCGTCATCACGTCCGATCACGGGATCGAGCTTGCCCTGGCGCGCACGCTCGGTCAGGTCCAGCGTGTATTTTTTCAATGCCTCGCGCTGGCCTTCGGCATCCTGGGAGGTGACATTCCCGCCTCCGCGCACGGCGGTGATGGCAGCCTCCAGCGCCTTGCGTTCCAGGCCGTTCTCGCGCGCCAGGCGACCGGCATCGGACTTGTCTTCGGTCAGAGCAAGCAACACCATTTCACTAGGGATGAAC